>NZ_JBMFOX010000138.1:0-509 GCF_049969415.1 Hadarchaeum sp. (SeqCode) | reverse complement strand
CGCACATCGTGATGTTGTTCGAGAATATGGTGTCGTACAGCTTCCTGGAGTCGAGCGAGAGGATCGCGTTGATCGCCTTGCCGTCCAGCTCCTTGGCTGTCCTGGCAGGCACGTAATGGGACATATCGCTGGATGCGATGACGAGAACGTCATCCCTGCCCGAGATTGCCTTGCCGAGCCGCCGGCCGGCCTCCTTCAGCTCGTCGTACTCATGTATCCCCACACACAGCGGGACGATCTTCGATTCCCAGCCGATGTACTGCATGAACGGCAGCTGCACCTCGATCGAGTGCTCGTAGGCGTGTGCGACATAGTCGTTCATTATCCCATCGCCGACTATCTTCGCGACGAGCTCGTCGTCTATCCGGACCACACCGAGCGGGGTCATGAAATCCTCCGTGGTGACAGCCAGGCCAGCACCGTATCCCGTATGGTTCGGCCCGAGTATGACGACGGTGGCCGGCGTCTCCTGGGACCAGAGCTTCCTGTACAGGTGAGCCGCGACCGGC
>NZ_JBMFOX010000137.1:0-512 GCF_049969415.1 Hadarchaeum sp. (SeqCode) | reverse complement strand
GGTCAGCATGCGTGAGGCCGCCTTTATGGTGGCGGTGAAACGCGTGGCTGACGCCATGCGGGTGCGCGGTTGGTTGGACTGAGCCGGAGGTGGTCCAGCCGCCGGCAGCAAGCTAACCCAAAGAAGCTGCGCCCCACGGGCAGACCAAAAGCTGCCCCACGCGCAAAACGAAAACTCTTTTAGAGGCGTAGACCCCCATGCCGCAAGCGGCACCAGCAGGGGATGAAAATGGCCGGGCCGGGTGATTGTCCCAGGCGAGCGACTTGCGGAGCGCCGGTAACGGCACCCGGCGAAGCGAGGAGGCGAAACCGGGGGCGCGGACAGGGAGGTCCGCGCCAGCCCTCACCGAGCCAGGACGGCGAGTTGAAGGCGGCCCGGTTTCGCCCGCAGCGAGCCGTGGTGCGGTCGACGCGGAGCACCGGAGTGAGCCGGGACAACACCCGGCCAGGACACGCTTATTTTCAAGGTAGGAGATTGAACAGAACTGACGGTTGCACGTGAACTGGCGCCTA
>NZ_JBMFOX010000136.1:0-533 GCF_049969415.1 Hadarchaeum sp. (SeqCode) | reverse complement strand
GCTGGATCACCTCCTTTCTAGGGAGTTCCGACCCCCGACCGTCGGTCGGAGGTCAACCCCTCCCCCCTTCAGCACCCTTCCTGCCACTCTTCAGCGGTTAAGGTCTTAAATTGCCGATTCAAAAATCTGTAGCGTTGAATCGGTAATCCGCTGGGCCTGTAGCTCAGTCGGTTAGAGCACTCCTCTGATAAGGGAGTGGTCAGTGGTTCGAGTCCACTCAGGCCCACCAGGTCCGGGGATGTAGCTCAGATGGGAGAGCGCCTCCCTTGCACGGAGGAGGTCAGGGGTTCGAATCCCCTCATCTCCACCAGGGGCGCTTGACAGAACCGGCCAAATGAGGTATACTGGTTGCCCGTACACCGGCGATGGATCGGCATTCGTGAGGTGCGTATCGTAATGCGGGATTTCCGGGAAGAGGGCAGCGGATAATTTTCGGGAAGGGGCATATCTCTGGCGCACAGGCGGCCTGGGGTATGCCCAGGCCGTTTGCGTTTCACAAGGGTAGTGGTTAGTCAAGTTTATACTTTGGGTCC
>NZ_JBMFOX010000135.1:0-599 GCF_049969415.1 Hadarchaeum sp. (SeqCode) | reverse complement strand
GGGAACAGCAACGAACCACTCTACCATCCTCTCTCACCTCCTTTTACGTGTTTCAGTAGCTCAAACGAGGGATAGGGAACAGCAACTTTAACCTCGTCTAAATCTACCCCAGTCGGTTCTTGGTTTCAGTAGCTCAAACGAGGGATAGGGAACAGCAACGAGCAAGTCTTCGAATGTTCCCTTTCTCGATCTCCTGTTTCAGTAGCTCAAACGAGGGATAGGGAACAGCAACTCTAATAACCGCTGGATTTCCCCCCTGACCCGTGGTTTCAGTAGCTCAAACGAGGGATAGGGAACAGCAACTTTCCGCACTTGGGGCAAGTCCACTCGTAGACCTGCTCAGTGTTTCAGTAGCTCAAACGAGGGATAGGGAACAGTTTTCGGTTTCCGGTGTTCAAATGCTGGTCTGGATCGCGCTGGGGTGGATAGAGTATCGCAGGGCTACAGCGAGGGAGCTGAGCTGGTTCGTCGAAAAAATCGGGTCCCGCTGCAGGGAGATACTGGAGAAGATGGTAAAGGCGGCCGGAAACCCCGACGCGTGCGAGACGGTCGAACTCGGAAAAGGGCCTTTCGGCATGGGGTACATCATAGAGATCACC
>NZ_JBMFOX010000134.1:0-620 GCF_049969415.1 Hadarchaeum sp. (SeqCode) | reverse complement strand
GCCGCGCGCGCGCCTATAGACTGTTATCTGCGGGTTATTGCTGTTTTGAATGGTGAGATCCGACGCTTAAACCTTGAGCTAAGGCGTATGGCTGGCTTGGATGAGGATGTACGCCTATTGATGACTGTTCCAGGGGTTGGCTATTACACTGCTTTGCTTATTAAGGCTGAGACAGGCGATGTTAACCGTTTCAAAAGCGGTGAGCACTATAGCAGCTTCATAGGTATTGTTCCATCAACGTATAGTAGTGGAGGCGTTACGCGTCATGGGGGCATAACCCATGAGGGTAATCCATGGCTTCGATGGGCTTATTTTGAGGCTGCCATGACCCATGTTAAATATGACACGGCTATTAGCCGCTCTTACCATCGTATTGCTGAGCGTAGGGGTAGGAAGGTTGCTTTGGTGGCTACTGCGCGTAGGCTTGCCCTATGCTGTTATTCAATCCTTAAGAATCGTAGGCCTTATAGGCCTTTTCCGTCATGGTCAGGCGTTGCATGACTCCTCGTGAATGCGCTGTCCCGTAGTTGGACGTGCGCGCGAATGAGGGTGCCTGGTGGCGAAGCCATAATGCCCTTTCTTGCTGGGCGTATAGGCGCTTGCCCTTCGTTTTGAAGGGG
>NZ_JBMFOX010000133.1:273-636 GCF_049969415.1 Hadarchaeum sp. (SeqCode) | reverse complement strand
ATTATCTATACCGTGCTCTTCGTCAAACCACTGCGCCTTCATTGCTCCAACACCTGCTCCAATGAACGCTCCGGTCACTGCCCCGACGAGAAGATCGATAAATAGTTTGACCAAGTAAGGAAGTGCCTCTCCTTTAACTTGAAGCAGTTCAACGTCGCTTATCTCACCGCCTTTGGGCAATGTCACCAATACCCTCTTGCGCTGATGTTGTTTGGGCGAAGCTCAGCTGGTTAAACGTCGGGACTAAACCAACAACAGCTGTAATGGTCAACAAAACTCCTTTCCTCCAGGTCGCCATCCTTCATCACCTCCTTTGATGGCGACCAAGATGATAATGGGGGGGCCCCCCCACCCCGTCAAGAC
>NZ_JBMFOX010000133.1:0-263 GCF_049969415.1 Hadarchaeum sp. (SeqCode) | reverse complement strand
TTGTCGCGCAACTTTTCCCGCGCCAACGGCCTTCCTTCTCCGAAGCGGTGTTATCGCCGCAGTGAACGAAAACAGCCACTGCCGCCTAAAGGTTTGTCAGCGCGTTTGACCAACCCCCTATGTATATTGCGGTAAAGGAGTAGCCCAAGCAAAACCTCGCAAGGAGCAATATTTGAGTCATTATTTTGCCAGGCTTTTCTCAACTTGTTGGGCAATAAATTTCGCTTTTGCGCTAGGAACCACCAAAGGCTTTTCATGCCGCC
>NZ_JBMFOX010000132.1:0-646 GCF_049969415.1 Hadarchaeum sp. (SeqCode) | reverse complement strand
CTAATAACCCGCCGCTGCAGCCGACGCCGCCTTCGGCGGCGCGGCTGAGCGGCAAGCCGTTGGGCGGCAATGACCGCCGCAGGAGAAGGCGAACGATGAAACGCACAATAATTGCACTCTTGCTGGTCAACTTGGTCTTATCAGCTTGCGCGCCTGTGTCCGCGCCGACGCCCACGCAGCAAGTGGCCGTTGCGCCCAGCGCCACGCCGTTGCCCACCGCCACCGCCACGCCTACCAGCACGCCCACGGCCACCCCCACCGCCACGCCGACGCCTATCCCTACCATCCAGGTGGGCGACCTGTCCGTGCCCGACCCGCGCGTTACCAACCCCGAACTGTTTGACCTGACCAATCCCGATGCGCCGATCCCGCAGTTTGTTCAGGCGCTAATCCAAGTTGGAATTGAAATCACCCCCGAACAAGTCAGAGATGAAATTCGTTATGGAATATTCCCATCTGTTGATAATTCATCATTGATTTTAGGTTATTATAACACGAGTGGGAGTGATAATACCGATTACAGTTTAGTCTACGTATTCGATCCTAACACAGAAGTTTTTTCTTCTGATAATTCACTTCGAGAAATGGCAAGAGCGCTGGGAGTCTGGTTTGGTAATAATGATGAAGCTTGGAGCATAGAGTTTAA
>NZ_JBMFOX010000131.1:0-647 GCF_049969415.1 Hadarchaeum sp. (SeqCode) | reverse complement strand
CACGCTTTCGCGCTTGCGGCTTCCTGTGTTTTTTAACCGGACAAGCGCACCTTTAGCCTCCAGGAAGGAATTACTTCCAAGAATTTCTTTACGGAATTTTTCCGATATATTTGTAGTCCATAAACCGACCCGAATGTGTAAATGTGAGAATCCTGAACGCTGAAATCTTCCAGCCTTTGCTTTACCAATTTTAATGACTTAAAGATTTGGCTGGTGCCTTTGTCCGTTTATTAAACAGTCGGGACCCCCTTGCCACTGCGACCTGCCATCCCAGCCATAGGCTGAAACGGCAGGCACCCCTTATACCGAGGGTACGGGGCTAAATTGCCGAGTTCCCTCGCATTAGTGTATACCCGACACGCCTTGGGTTCCTCGCCTAGGGACACCTGTGTCGGTTCTAGGTACGGTCACGAAGGATCCTTCCCAACGTCCTTTTCACTGGCTCCAGGGATCAGCTGAACCGCCCTAAAACGGGCGGCTATTCCCGCTTTCACCTGGTTCTCGCCATTGCGGCACTCCCCAGGCTTATACGGTTAAACAAGGCGACAGCCTTGCTCAGCCTACCCCGAAGCGTCAGACGTTGAGCTTGCGTCGCCGCAGTCGTACCTTCGTGGTTCCGGAATTTTAACCGGATTCCCTTTCGGCAT
>NZ_JBMFOX010000130.1:0-707 GCF_049969415.1 Hadarchaeum sp. (SeqCode) | reverse complement strand
CTATTTTAAGTTTACTGGAGGATTTAGAGCATTTCAATAGTCTAGAGGAGTTTGTCTTAAGTTTCGCCAGACAGGTTCTGGTACTTCTGCTGGAGATGTTGGATAACGCTTTGGTGGCGAGGAAGCCAGAAGGTTACCGGATCGCAGGCTTCCGGAGGCGGACAATAGCGACTGGGATAGGGGATATCGTATTCAAGCGGAGGCTTTACGTTAAGGCTACGGCAAAGAAGGGCCGGGGACAAGGTCTTTTTCTGCTGGATGAGGCTTTGAGACTAAGGAAGGGCAAGCGGCTCTCGGGAAGGTTATTGAAGCTGGCCGTTTCTTTAGCGACCCGTCTTCCCTTTCGGCAGGTAGCGGAAGTGATGCAAGAAGCGGGGTTAGGGAATATAAGCCACATGACAGTGCATACAGAAGTGAGGCGGGCGGGGCTAAAAGAGCAGGCGAGTCGGGAAGCCTTGCGGGAAAAGGTTTTTGCCAATGGAGAGGAACCGAAAGGAGCCAAGAAGAAAGTACGGATACTATTCATAGAAGTAGATGGACTGGTTGTTCCTCTGCAGAGGAGCAAGCAAGACCGGATGGAGATAAAAGCTGGGGTTATATACGAAGGGTGGATTGAGAAAGGGAGAAGGAGGCAACTGAAGGACCCACGGTTTATCATGGGCATTTTCCCCGACGCGGAGAAATTTTGGGAAGCCTTGTATGTGGAG
>NZ_JBMFOX010000129.1:0-769 GCF_049969415.1 Hadarchaeum sp. (SeqCode) | reverse complement strand
ACAAAACAGATGACCGTGACCAGCACGGCAAAGTCGAACTGATGATCAGGAAACGGCAACTGCTCAGCAACCCCCTGAACAACAATAATACCTCTTGCTTTTGCAATCCGCGCCATGGCACGAGAGGGTTCAACGCCAATGCGTATTCCCAGGGGCACTGCGAACCTTCCGGTACCCACACCGATTTCCACCCCAAAGCCTGCTCGCGGGACCATCCGCCGCAACGCTGATAGCTCAGCCTGATAGATTTGCGGGTGTTCCTCAAACCACCAGTCAAACTCCCCGGCGTATTGATCGAATACGGATACTTCGTTCATTTCCCTAGCCACTGCGCTGTGGGCAAAAGCGGGCTAACGATCTGCGCTTGAGCCGCAGGCCGACCGAAGGGAGGCCTGTCGGCTCAAGCGCAGGTTAGGGCGCAGCCGCCTTATTCTTGCTCAGGGCACCGGAGCGAAAATTGCCCCGATGCCCTCCGGTTTAGTAGCCTTTCAGGACAAGCGGCAAGTATATCCGCTTTGTCTCGCCCAGCACGGCCCAGAGAGAGAAATGGTTGGGCGTGGCCATCACAGTGTTGTTAACCGTATCCACCACGCTGCTGGGCTCTTTGACCCACGTGCTGCCGTCCCAGTAGTAGAGCGCCAGGGTGTTCTCGATGGCCGGGCCCTTTTCGGCGTCGGTGTACCGGACGGTCACTGTGTAGGTCTGGCCGGGGGCAATCTGCGCCGGCTGGCCGGTGCTGCTGTAGACGGCAGTCACATCAAAGACGTGG
>NZ_JBMFOX010000128.1:0-805 GCF_049969415.1 Hadarchaeum sp. (SeqCode) | reverse complement strand
GCCAAGAAAGCTGGAGCAACAATTTTCATCTTCTGGGGATTAGATGGCAATGTTTCTTGGCTGGAAAACGCATTAGGGCAACATGATTCTTATGCTACAATGTTTGATAAGAATTATCAGCCAATGCCTTATTTTTACTCTATCTGCAAAGCTTTTCTTTATGACAAATGATTATCGCCAGGGTTAGTGCTACAACGATGGTTCAGGTATCTTCTATCTTCAACTTTTGGAGGGTGCGCTTGCGATGGGATAGATAGGCCCTGTGGTTGGCCTGTTGAATCTGGCGCAACATGACCAAAGCCGCTTCTTCGTCAAAGATCGGCCTGGGCAGAACAGCTATTGATGAAAGCCGCCCAACATCTCGCTCCAGCCGACTGCTCCCTCTCGCTCGGTCGCAGCGGCTGAGCTCGGGGTCGTTATGCGGCACGTCGTTACCAACAAAATTTGTGCGCGCGCGTTCCGTGTCGCGTTGAGTCACAGCGCGTTGTCGTCCACGCGCGCGGCGTTGTGTTTGCGGGTGTGTGATCTTGCGCGGCAGGGTGCGTGTAGCGGGGATGGACGATTAGCAAACCTCAGGGGGATTCCCCCTTGCCCCACGCCCAAGCAGAGTAAAATTAACTCAACGCTTCGCCCGAACTCTAGCGACAACTCAGGAGAATGCCATGGAACCCTCCCAACTCCCCCAACTCCTCGCTCCCCTTCTTCCCTACCTGCTCCAAGGTGGGATTGAACTGGCCAAATCCGCCGCCGGAGAATTCGGCAAAAAACTCTCCGCCGATGCCTGGGACGGCCTCAAGCGCTTGGC
>NZ_JBMFOX010000127.1:0-981 GCF_049969415.1 Hadarchaeum sp. (SeqCode) | reverse complement strand
ATGATGCAACGGTCGAAGATGCGAAATTCGTCGGCATAGATAAAATCGCAAAAATTAAAACCGTGAGCAATGGGGAGCCCGGTACGGGGCCGGATAGAAATTCCAAAGAATTCATAAATTTGTTGAAGAGTGCCGATGTCGTTATTAGCAAAGGGCAGGGAAATTATGAGGCCTTGAGCGAGGTAGATGCGAATATATTCTTCTTGCTCAAGGTGAAGTGCCCGACAATCGCCAATGATATTGGAGTTAAGATCGGCGGCATCGTCGTGAAAGGATAATCACAATTTGCTTTCCAGCCAGCCAATCCTAACTTTCTCTCTTGTCAAACTTCGGAACATATGGTTTAATATCAAGCAAAGGAGTGCCGTCGAGCATGTCGATACCCTTCACCTTTAAGATATTCCCCTTGCGTTCCAACAGCTCCACGACGGTGAGCCCTATTGGATTCGGTCTGTTGGGTGATCTCGTAGCGAAAACCCCACGCGAGACATCGTCTAGATAAGGTTTTACCAGAAGCCCCCCGTGACTCCAAGTAACGCTCCTTTTTCATTTCCTCATTTTATCATCAGCTCATCATAGACACTGCTGAGAATAAATATCCAGTAGCAGCTAAGCCTTTATTCCCTTGACCACATACAAGGCCGCCAGATTCTTATCGCGGGTGTCGAAAATCTCTTGATCTCGTATCCCCAGAAAATATTCACCGGTTGTAGCGAAGAATTTTGAGATGTATTCCTCTATCTCCGCGGGGTGGACGTGTTTTATCCTCCCGAAGTACGAACTTGGTCTCCGAATATGGGACTCGAAGTATTCAGATTCCGGATTCAGTATCATGGCCACAAATTTGCCTCCTGACTCTAATACCCTGGTCACCTCGTCCACGGCCTTTTTGTGGTCTTCAAGAAACTCCAAAGTTGTCACTGTAAAAGCGCCGTCAAAAGACCCATCGAGAAAATCAAGATGCTCTGCATTGCCGAGTAC
>NZ_JBMFOX010000126.1:0-1042 GCF_049969415.1 Hadarchaeum sp. (SeqCode) | reverse complement strand
ATCAGATCCACCGACGCCGCCGGAAGCGCTCGAAGTATCTCGATGTTGTCAGCGAAATAGATTGTGCCAATCACATCCTTCTGGGCTAGATTCATGTTTCGACCTCCTGATTGTGCATAACGTGTGCTGGACCCAGGCGAAGTTCGCGTTCCCGACGGGCGGCACCCCGTACTTCCAGCGCTTGTCCTCTCTGAGGTGCTCCCCGCCCCAGCTATTCATGTTGAAGGGCGGGTTGGCGAGGATGTAGTCGGCCTTGAGGTCGGGGAAGCGGTCGTTCAGGAACGAGTCCCCTTGCTCGATCCGGCCGTCGATCCCCCGGATGGCGAGGTTCATCTTGGCCAGGCGCCAGGTGGTGTAGTTCAGCTCCTGGCCGTAGATGCTGATCTGGGAGCGTGCGCGGCCGCCGTTGCCGTTGCCCGTGGCGTGGGCCTCGATGAACTCCACCGACTGCACGAACATGCCCGCAGAGCCGCAGCAGGGGTCGTAGACCCGCCCTTTGTACGGCTGGAGCATCTCGATTAGGAGCTTGACGATGCAGCGGGGGGTATAGAACTCGCCCCCCTTCTTTCCCTCGGCGCTGGCGAACTGGCCGAGGAAGTACTCGTAGACCCGCCCGAGGATGTCCCGGGCGTGGTTGTCGCCACCGCCGAGGTGGATGTTGGAGACGAGGTCGATCAGTTGCCCGAGACGCTGCTTGTCCAGGGCGGGGTGGGCGTAGTCTTTGGGGAGCACACCCTTGAGGGAAGGATTGTCCCGCCCTACGGCCGCCATGGCGTCGTCCACGAGCTGGCCGATGGTGGGCTGGCGGGCGTTCTGCTGCAGCTCCGACCACCGCGCCTCGGGGGGCACCCAGAAGATCCCCTCCGCCCGGTACTCGTCGGGGTCCTCCGGGTCTGCGCCTTGCGCGCGCTCCGCGTCGAGCTTCGCGTGCTGGGCCTCGAAGGCGTCGGAGATGTACTTGAGGAAGATGAGCCCCAGCACGACGTGCTTGTACTCGGCGGCATCCATGGAGCCCCGCAGGGCGTTGGCGGCTGCCCAGAGG
>NZ_JBMFOX010000125.1:0-1207 GCF_049969415.1 Hadarchaeum sp. (SeqCode) | reverse complement strand
TCAGGGATGCCTCGGTGCTGGTCGAGGGGGACAGGATCGCTGCTGTCGGTCCCGCCGCCGAGGTGAGACGGGAACACAAGCCGGATATCGTGATCGACGCCCGGGATAAGGTGGTGATGCCCGGCTTGGTGAACCTGCACTTCCACCCCGGGACGATAATCAGAGGTGTTGGAGAGCATATGGGGCTGGAGGAGTGGGCGGAGCAAATATTATACCCGTATCTAGCCGCAATGAGACCAGAAGATGCCTACTATGCGGCCAGCTTGGCCTACGCCGAGGCGCTCCTAACCGGAACCACGACCATCAACCTGATGTATGCTTATATTTTTGAAATGGGGAGAGCGGCGAAGGATATTGGGGTCAGGGCCGTTTTGTCAAGCGAGGCGGCGGATCTTGTGGAAGGACAGCCAACTTTGGAAGAAAATGAAAAGGCCTTTCGGGAGCTTCACTCACCAGACGGAAAAATTCAGGTCTGGTTTGGTGTTGAGTGGCTACCCATCTGCTCGGATGAATTTTTGTTGAAAGCTAGGGAACTCGCGAACAAATACAAGACCGGCATCCACATCCACCTCAACGAGTCAAAGGGTGAGGTAGAGGCCTGTCTGAAAAAGTTTGGTAAGAGACCCACCGAGCGCGCCCATGACCTTGGCGTCATGGGCCCAGATGTCGTCGCGGCCCACTGCGTCTGGCTCTCGGAGCGGGAGATGAGGCTCTACGCCGAGACCGGCACCCACATCTCCCACAACCCGGTCTCCAACGCCAAGCTCGGCAACGGCCTCGCCAAGATACCGGAGCTGGTTGAGCTCGGGGTTAACGTTGGCCTGGGAACGGATGATTCAGCCTGTAATGATACCTTCAATATGTTCGAGACGATGAAGTTCGCCTCGCTGGCCCAGAAGTCGAGGTTCACCGACGCCTCCAAGATGCCGGCGATGCAGGTGCTGGAAATGGCGACGCTGAACGGTGCCCGGGCGCTGGGTATGGAGCGGGAGATCGGCTCGATAGAGGCGGGCAAGAAGGCCGACATCGTCCTACTCGACCTGAATGTCCCCAACATGCGACCCGTCCACTTCGGCGAGTACTCCAACATCTGCCAGAACCTGGTCTACTCCTCGCTGGGCAACTCGGTGGACACGGTGCTGGTCGACGGGGAAGTGGTGGTCAGAGGCGGGAAGCTGACGAAGGTGGACCTCGACGAGATCATCAG
>NZ_JBMFOX010000124.1:0-1220 GCF_049969415.1 Hadarchaeum sp. (SeqCode) | reverse complement strand
GGAGGCGGAAGTTGTGGAAAAATGCGGGCCGAAAGGACGTCATCGACCCGATCGGACGGCTACCCGCTACGGGAGGCAGCCAGGATATGTAGTTCTTGGTGGCCGTAAGGCTAAGGTATCAAGACCGCGCGTGCGGACGAAAGATGGTCGGGAAGTGGAGCTGGAGAGCTACAGGGAGTTACAGGATCGGAAGATTCTCTCCCAAGCGGCACTGGAGAGAATGCTTTATGGGCTGGCCAGCCGCCACTACCAGGCGGGCGGTGAGCCTATCGGGGCAGGGATAAAAACTTATAGCACCTCCAAGAGTACCGTAAGCCGCAGGTTTGTAAAGGCCACCGAAGAAGAGCTGAAGTCCTTTTTGAGGCGTCCATTGGGGGATCTTAAGCTTCTGGTAGTGTTCATTGACGCTATCTTTTTAGGGGGGCACGCCGTTCTGATTGCCTTAGGGGTTGACGGTGGTGGGCAAAAGCACGTTCTTGGACTTTGGGAGGGGGCGGCAGAGAACGCGGAAGCGTGTAGCGCATTGCTTAAAGACTTGGTTGGTCGAGGGATGGACGCAAGGGAGGGGCTGCTTTTTGTAATGGATGGGAGTAAAGCCCTCACTAAGGCGGTACGTGAGACCTTTGGAGAGCTGGCCCTGGTGCAGCGCTGCCAGAAGCACAAGATGGAGAATGTGGTGAAACATCTGCCCGAACGAGAACAACAATGGTTGAAAGGACGGCTAAAGAGGGCTTGGGCGGTTAATGATGCTCAAAAGGCCAAGGCAGAACTGGAGGCATTAATAAAAGAGTTGGAGATGAAGTCACCCGGGGCGGCGGCAAGCTTGCGGGAGGGGCTGGAAGAAACGCTGACAGTACAAAAGCTTGGGTTACCGGCACTGTTAAGGAGGAGCTTGCGAACGACCAATGCCTTAGAATCCTTAAACGGGCAGATTCGAGATACCGTTCGGCGGGTAAGGAATACAAGAAACGGGGACCAGGCGTTGCGCTGGGCGACAATTGGTGCTCAAAAGGCCGAAGGGAGATTCCATAAGATTCCGGGGTATCGAGACCTGCCGATTTTGGCCGAGGCCATCGCAGCTTACGTCCAAAGGGTAAAAGAAACCCAAGGGATACAGGCTGCCACAAGATCCCAGGCAGTCTAGAATCGGAGAAATAGGGCGCTAGAGATTTTCAACTAAAGATGGGACAAAGCCAATGAGGAAACACCAGGTAAAAAAT
>NZ_JBMFOX010000123.1:0-1236 GCF_049969415.1 Hadarchaeum sp. (SeqCode) | reverse complement strand
AGCGGTTCAGCACGATCACCACAATAGTCCCTAACATCGTTGGGTATATTTACCCAAAAGCTTAAATACTTTGCGTTCCACATCTTTTTTGTGGAAATGTGAAGTTAGACAGCAAACAGCGAAAGCTCGACGAGCTCATTAAGGAACTCAAGGAGAAGGGGTTCAAGTACATCCCGCGCGAGGAGCGAGAGATCGACTGGTCGAAGTACGACGAGGCCCAGATCCATGAAATCAACGACATGCTGCTGATGATCAGGGACACCGTCGACGAGGCGGCGCTCAGGCTGGGGATTAAAGGGGCGAAATTCGAGGGGCCGGGACGGCCGCCCTACCCGCCGGAGGACTTGGTGAAGGCGGTCCTGATGCAGCAGTACTTCGGCGTGGCGAACAGAGGAGCGGCCGGGCTCGTGCTCCTGTTTCAGGAGAAAATGGGGATCAAACAGGCCTTTTCCTACAAAACCATCGAGCGGGCCTACGACGACCCGCTGGTGACCCTCATCCTGAACGAGGTCTTCAGGATGACCCAAAAACCCGTCGGGGAACTGGAGAAAAATTTCTCCGCGGATGGGACGGGGCTCTCGACCTCGATGAAGCAGAACTGGGGGCGAGATAAGGACGACGAGAAAAAGCGGGACGGGTATGAGAAGATGGTCGCGATGGTCGGCACCACCTATGGGCTCATCTCGGCCGTCGAGTTTCCGGACAATCCGGCGGCGCATGAGTCGCCGTTTTTCAAGCAGCTGCTTGAGGAAACGGCCGACTGCTACCCCACGATAGAGCTCGTAAGTCTGGACGCGGCTTACCTTTCCAGAGACAACTGCAACGTGATCGAAGAGGTCAGCGCGGTGCCGCGCATCTACCCGAAGGGAGGAGCCACGCTGAAGCGGAGGGGCAGCTGGGCCTGGACCGAGATGTTGCTCGATTTCATAAACGATCCGCAACAGTGGTTGCGCGACTACCACTTACGCTCGATCTCCGAAACCGTGTTCTCGACATACAAAAGAGATTTCATAACGCCGCTGCGAAGGCGCATCCTCCGCCGGAGGAAGAGGGAGGCGTTCACCAGGGTGTGCGACTACAACATGAAACGGTTGTGTTATCTAAGGTACCTCAAGGGGATTTCCGTGCCGTGGAAGAATAGCTAATTTTGTCCCAAAGCCGATCCGCCGCAACCAACTAAAAACTTGAGAAGGCATAAAAGCTACTAACCAAAGCACATACCGTATGTTACAGTAA
>NZ_JBMFOX010000122.1:0-1262 GCF_049969415.1 Hadarchaeum sp. (SeqCode) | reverse complement strand
GCCTTTCAGTGCCATGGCCGATGCCAATGACGTTCTTTATCTAGGCAAGGCTACCAGGTTCAAAGAGGTTTATTCTGACCTGGCGGTGGCCGGCTCCTACACTGGCCTCACCTGGGAATACTGGGACGGGGACGAGTGGAAGGCGCTGAGTGTCGCCGGCGCCGGGGCAAACCTGGCCGCCGACGGCCCCATCACCTTCACCCCGCCTGTGGACTGGGCCCGGACCGCGGTGAACGGCCAGAATCTCTATTGGATCAGGGTAAAAGCTACCGCGGTCACCACCGCGGCCACGGTGAACTGCTTCCGACAGAACCTGACCCAGAACGCCGACTGGGTGGTGGACCCCGGCCAGGTGGGCGCGGAGGGAAGGCTCCCGGGCCGGATCGGGCGTTTGGCCAGCGGGAAGATCGTGGACGGCGAGGAAGTAAAGGTCAGCTTCACCTACGCCACCTGGGAGCAGATGCGTTTCCCCATTGCCGGGGCCTCCTTCGTGGAGGGCTCGGCCCGCCTGGAGGTGCACCCCGACGCCGGGCGGGGCCTGCGCTTCGACGTGGTGGTCCCCAAGTGCCTGCTCAAGCCCAACGGGGCCATCGGTCTCGACGACAAGAAGTGGCTGGAGGTGCCCATGATGCTGGAGGCCCTGGACGACAGCGCCAACACCCCGGAGGCCCCCTTCGGCTACTACGTGAGCTACGAGAACGTCGCTTAAGAGGTGAGACATGACGGAACAAATCACCGACTCGCAGGTTTTGACGAGCCTTTTGGCTGAGGAAAACCTAAACGGCTACACCATCAAACCCTGGACCATCAAGCAGCTTCTTCAGGTGATGCCCATCCTGGACAGGCTGGCCGAGGAGTTGGGGAAGAAGGAGATCTCCTTTGAGAGCCTGGACCGGCTGGTCGAGGAGCACGGGGTTTCGGTCCTGAAAGACCTGCTCCAGGCCGCCATGCCCCAACTTCCCGATTTCCTGGCCATCTCCCTTAAGAAAGAAAAGGCGGAGATGGAGGAGCTGGACCTGGGCCAGGCGCTGCAAATCGGGGTCAAGGTCCTGGCCCTGAACGTGGAACACCTAAAAAACGCCTTCAACCTGGTCCTGGGGGAGGCCGGGACCCTGACCAGGTAGCATCACATCCGTTAGCCGTTACCGTGGCCCTGCAGGAGCTGGTGTCCCAGGGCCACGACCTGAACCAGTTGGTGGATGGTTACCCGGCCTCACTGGTGAAAGGCTTGCTCTCCGCCTCCCGGCTGCAGCGCCGCTATC
>NZ_JBMFOX010000121.1:0-1432 GCF_049969415.1 Hadarchaeum sp. (SeqCode) | reverse complement strand
GCCCTTGTAGTCAAGCTTTTTGGTTTTGCCCGAGGGCTTTTGCTGGGCATAAAAAAGCGGGGGCCGGCGCCCCCGCTCACGTGTTTGCCTGCTTTTGTTAGAAGCGGAAAGACCAGCCTACTGCCAACTCTGTGCCGCCGGTGACGGATACGCTTAGGGAAAGCAAAAGATCAAAATTGGCCATAATTGGAGCCGAAATATCCGCCAGAATCCTTGTGAACCCGAAGAGGCTCCCGCTCGGCTGGAAATAAACGCTTAGACCGAAGGTGTACATCCCTCCGCAGCAACCGGAGCCACAGAACCCAAACTTCCAATATTCAAATTCCTTGCCCTCGAAGAGCTTGACGTTCTTGAGCAAAGCCTCAAGTTTATCCACGTCGAAAGCGTGGAGAATCTCTACGTAACTGCAGGTGCTCAGATCGCACCTCAACTTGTATCCGTAGATCTCCAGCCCCTGGATGTCCAGCAATGTATCGCCGGTTAGCACATCACCATACACCGCAAAACAGGCCTGGCCCATGCCGTTCCACTTTGGAGTGACTTTGACCTCTTTGTGGTCAAGGGTAAAGCGGGTAGCCACTTCCAAAGAAATTCCACAACAGATCCCAAGCTCGATCGCGGTTTCAAAGTATTCAAATCCTGCTTTAGTGAAATAAAGCTCTGCATCGTAGGTGAGGCCGCAACATAAACCGACGTCGGTCAAAGCAATGATGGCGTCTTTGAAGCTGAACCCAGTGCAGCAGTCAGCGAGGTTTATGATCAATGAAAGCGGAGGCAATTTTGTCGAAATGGAAAACAACGTATAAGTTTGGGTTTGCGGTGGACAGCATGGCCAATAATACTCAAACTCACCATCGTCGTTTATGTCTTCCAAGTGGTAGGGATAGGCCCAATGGTGGAACTCAAAGGCTAGTTCAGCGCCAGCTAAGGCCAACGAAGTCTTAACCCAAGCCTCTTTGTAGGCCGGTGCCACAAGGGCGTATGCCTCGGTTTGAGGATCACCGCAGGCACTTGGGTAATAAACCACCACGGTGTCCGTTACCGACGGATTGAACGAAAGGCCGCCGGTCACAGAAAGCGGCCCAAAGGCCCCGGAAAGCTCGAATCGTTGGTCAATCAATCCAGTCGTGTCGAACTCAGAAATGCTCGAAATGGTCCAACTGGTGTTGACCCCGTACTTTAGGGTGAGAATGCAGGTCTCCAAGGCCACGCTGGGAACTACTTGAAGCATGGCTTTCCATTCACCACCAAATTGGGCCAGCCCCATGGTTTCAACGCAAATCACACAGCCTAAGAACATCAAAAACCAGCGGCGCATTGTTTAGCCTCCTTTTTCACCACGCCCAAACGTATTTTTAAGCCTCTTTTCGGCAAAAGCTGAGTCACAGTGTTCGCTTCCAACGGGAGGAATTTCTGTGATGTGGGTCACAGA
>NZ_JBMFOX010000120.1:0-1453 GCF_049969415.1 Hadarchaeum sp. (SeqCode) | reverse complement strand
GCTTACGGAACGACCTTGTGCAAGTTGACGGGTCCGTTTTTAACCCCAGTAGGACCAGAGGCGCGCGCCAGAGCCCCGACCCGGATCTCCCTGAAACCTTCTCGAAAACTTCCTTCTGACAGCAGCGTCGCAGGGCGTCTAGTAGATGCAAAAACCCCAGAAACACGCCCGAAATCCTGGCTCAAAGGCAGCATAATGCCTTTAAGCCAAAGCTGGACAACCGTGCCCGACCATCCACCGCAATGATGTTGGGCTTTTTCAGTTGCTCCTTTAGGTGTGCATTCTGCTGCCCGACATAATCACAATAAACTAAGCTAGCATCATGACCAGCGTCATCGCTTTTTTATGCTAAGTTCCGTGACTACGAGCAGTGCGAGCGCCCGGTGGTGCGCGGTCGACGGCGTTTCAAGTCGCCCTTTCGCAACCACGTTCTGCCAAGCGAGCGCCTCGAGGTTCTGCTGCGGGATTTGCTTCCAGACTTCCGTACCCGAGATCACGAGCTGCACACGTGTTACTTTTTCCTGAGCTTTGGACTCGGGAAGAACCCAACCCGAACTGGCTTGCAAATCGAAGGGGACACTGAGTTCGAGAAAGCACGCAACCTCGGGGCGGTCGATTTCAGGTGTCTCTCCGTAGTTCGGAGGGCCAGGGAAAACCTCGCAGCGGACCGTGCCGACGAGCGTTACTTGTGAACCAGGAGTGTGATGTTCGAGGGCTTCGCCTTTTCCGAATGCCACTATGAGCCCGAAAAACATCAGAAACATAACTACGGCTCTCCGCTCTAACGTCCCTAAACAACTCGTTTCATCTTCATGATACAAGACAATCATCTCCAAGTCACCTCTCCGGGAATGCAACCCTCCATTTTTCTAATTGCTTGAACAAGGAGCTGAAACTGGCGCGGTTCCAAGTCGGCCATTCGCCGACCCAGTGGAACCCCCATGTGCGCCACAAAAGCTTTATAGCGCTCAGTGTCATTATGCTTGGGGGGCGCGAACCGCTCGATAATTTGTCCTACCGTCAAGTCAGCACGACTCGGACTGCGCAGCCACTTTATAAGCGCTCGGGTGCCCGACTCCTCGCTTCCAAAAACCGCGTAGCGCCAGCCGGTGCCGGGAACCGCTCCCGCCGTGCCGATAGCTTCGTTGGTCGGCTCACCCCCGAGGATTAGGTTACCCGGGTTGTTGTTCCTCCAGGCACGAGAGCCTCCCCGGCGAATCTCCTTGGTTCCGTCGGAGTACTCGATGACAACACCGCCCTCGGCTTCGTAAGCCCGAACAGGAACCGGATTTGTGTGCACCACCATCAACTTAGCTAGCCGAAACCAGGCCATACCCGAAGAGTCGGCAGCGAGAAACTCGCGTAAATCGCCAAAATGATCCAGCGCCGCAATCTCCTTTGCAGCCTGTGTCTCCTGAAATTCCGACAATGTGACTCTCCCATCCGGATCCAC
>NZ_JBMFOX010000118.1:0-1584 GCF_049969415.1 Hadarchaeum sp. (SeqCode) | reverse complement strand
GCTTGGGAAAAAGCGGGAGGACCGACGTCTCCGAAAAACACGACGAGTATTTGGCCCAAAAGGTTTCCAATGAAAACCCTCTCCCTCCTCGGGCAACCCCCGGGTTATCCGCGCTTCTATTTGGTAAAAGGGGAAGGCTGCGCGGTACCAACCATCCATTCGTGATCACACACCTCACCAGTCCCCATACTCCTACTCCTCACCAAGTGCTCCAGGAAAAGGCTCACGGTAGTCTCATCTCGCCTGAAGAAGGTTTTTTACCTTCAGGGCATAGGGTTCGAGGGCCACATAAATCCAAGCGTCCTTCCTGCCCACCTTCACCCAACCTAAAGCGATCTCCCAAAGTGGAATTCGGTGTTCTTCCAGGAAACCTGTTTCTCACCTCGGTAAAAGTTTCCTCAGAACGAGGATCTCCACTTTTTTAAACGGAGCTGAAAGGAGCCCTCTTGATTTTGTGAAAAACTTGTGATAGGTTATTTACGAGGAGGTGAGAGATGGACAAGAATTCGTGGGAAGAAGGGGGCTTCTTCTCCTTCCGCACGATGATCACTCCCGGCATTATCAAGCTTATCTATGTGTTGGGGGCGATCGGGATTACCATCGCGGGTGTAGTAAGAATCATAGGCGCCATTGAAGCCGGCCGTTACTGGGGTGGTGCAGTGTGGGGTGTTATTTGGGGTATTGGCATCATCATCTTAGGGAATCTCCTTTGGCGGGTCTTCTGCGAAGAGCTGATCGTACTCTTCAAAATCCATGATTTGCTGAGCTCCATTGAGAAGCGATTTTACTCCCTCAATCTTCCGGACACCTCAGGCATACAGGAGACGCTGGGCTCCATTGCGGAGGAGCTGAAGGGTGGAACCTCGCGGTTAATCTCCATAGAAGAGGTGCTGAAGGATGGCTTTCAGCAGCTTCAGAAGGCTCAAACTCCTCCACTGGCCATTTCCGAAACAAAGGAGAGGCCCTCAGAGCAGGCCCGTCTTGGAGCGCAACAATTCCCGCCTCCCCAAACGGAAGGCACGCCCCCCAAAGTGGAGCGGCCTAGGGCTCGCCGACATTTGAAGCGTTGGGTCTTGCTGCTTTTCTTAATAGCACTAGGAGTTTTCATAGCCTTGCCCATTGCCAGCGGCTACACTAGGCCCCAGGGGCTGACGCCTCAAGCCATCAGTAAATTCCTGGCCGGTCTTTGGGATTACTGGGTGCAAATTGTGGGAGGATTGAAATGACCAAAAGTTGAGGCATACTCGAGTCGGGAATAAAAGTTGAGAAACGCAGGAGTACACAAATGTGGAAAACGGAATATAGAAGAATCAAGAGGATCGGCGGTCTGATAATATTATGTATCGAGATCATCGTACTTGTCGGTGTTAGCTCTCAATGCTTAGCATCTTCGCAAGGCAAGATAGCTTTCGTGGTCAAATATCGGGACGACCCATTGGATATTCAATCGGATATTTGGGTAATGGACGCCGACGGAAGCAATCCCCACCCCGTGACCAATGATCCCTTCCAGGATTGGTATCCATGATGGTCTCCTGACGGTACGAAGATTGCTTTTCACTCTGACCGTAGTGGTAACGTAGA
>NZ_JBMFOX010000117.1:0-1596 GCF_049969415.1 Hadarchaeum sp. (SeqCode) | reverse complement strand
GGTGGACCCCATCGAAGCCCTGCGGGAGGAGTGAGCTCTCCCCCTCCGGCAAGGCGCTGCCCTGCCCGCACTGCCCTGACCACGGGGCAGCACTCGTGCCTAGGAGGATAGCTCCCCACGGCCACCGGGCTGGGCTTCGTGCGGCGGATGCCCACGGCCCGTGGCGCTGGAACCCGTGTATCCGTTCAGTAGCTTCGGCACCGGTGGGTGGATCGTTCAAGGACTGGTGCGACAACCTGGGTACCTAGTCGAGAACTTGCGGACACCCACGAGGGCCTGAGCCTATACCTGCCGCGGGGAGCCGGATTTTTGGGTATCGCCTAGGGTTCCCGGGAGAAAACATCGAACCTAGCCCACAGATGGGGATGCCGGCATTGCTGGCGGCCCCCCTTTCTGGGCGGAGGGGGGAGCTGTTCCCTGGCCCCGTCCTTAGCCAGGGGGAAAAGATGTGTTGCCTGACATCAAGGTACTTTTGCGAAGCTTTCTTGCCGGCTCAATGCCGGCGCTCGCAGGTGCCCCCACCCTAACCTCGTGGAAGATGGCTTTCCCTCGGGAGCGCGGGGCCCCAGCGTCCGGAGATGGCTTAGCCTATGGTCTCGCGAAAAAGGCGCGGCCGCCGGGGCGGCGGCGCATCGTGATCCTCGTTAAGAAAGCCTGACCTGCTTCTGGGACGTCATGCGGGTTTTTTTTCTGCCCGCAGTCGAAGAAAGCCAATAAGTGCCGCCAGTGTGCTGCTGGCCACCGCCAAAATAGCGAGGCCCCACAGCAGCTCAGCGGAGGTTTCTGTACCGCGTTCGGTGAGTTCGCCAACGAGCGGTACGGTCAACCAGGCAACGATCGCGGGCGGTAAGGCGGCGGGGTAGGCGAGGACACGGCTTCCCCCCTTTGTCAAAGGAAGTATGCGGCGGGGCACCTCCGCCCGCGACCACTGAGACAAGAGGGTATGAAGCGCTCCCGCCAACAATCCGAGTTCGCAGAGAATAAGCAACACTTCGCTGACAACCATATGACCTCCTTTCCTAAAAGCAGCAGTTGCACTCGTCAATTATCTGATTTTCTGCTTGCCCAATCGCCACAAGAGCTGCCCAACAGCCCCACGTCATACCCGAGGAGCACGTTTCTATGGCCGCGCCGATGAGGCTCGTGATGAGGATGTAGTCACCCAGACAGTGCCGGAAACTGAACAGGGCCGATACCTTCATTCCTTCGCTACCGGTAGCGTGAGAGCTCGCCCGCATCTGGCCAACGCCAGAGGCCAAAACGCGAGCCTCTTCGCTTTGGAAGAAAGCCCCCACGAGGGGATCCCTGTCGCCACTGGCGCCCACAGGCGAAACACCACCGTCGGCTCCGAGACTTGCCGTGACGGTTCCGGAGTCCCTGCCCCGGTTTACCGTCAGCTCCACCCGGCCCTCGAAGCCTCCGTTTGAGCCGGGAGTCCCCGCAACCCCAAGGTGAAGTACCCACGAACCCACCGTGAACACGCCCGGGCGATTGGTGTCCCAACGCAGAACCACCGGTTTCGGCGAGGAGGAAGGGTCGCGAAGAACGGCAAAACCCGACCAGCCATCCCGTGAGGTGTCGACCCAAAGCTCGAGG
>NZ_JBMFOX010000116.1:0-1623 GCF_049969415.1 Hadarchaeum sp. (SeqCode) | reverse complement strand
CCTGGAGTTTTGGCTACCGACCATATTGATTTCACTTTAAAAGAGGGTGAGATTCATAGCATTCTCGGCGAAAACGGCGCCGGGAAAACAACTTTAATGAAGATCCTTTACGGACTTTACCAGCCGGACGAGGGGGAGATAAAAGTCTGGGGTAAGAAGGTCAGGATAAAGTCACCCAAAGATGCCATCGAGCTCGGAATCGGCCTCATTCCGCAGATAAGCATGCTGGTTCCAACTCTGACCGTCAGGGAGAACATCGTCTTGGGACAGGAACCTGCCAGTGGGCCATTTGTTGATAAGAAAGAGGAGGAACGGAGAATAAAAGAACTGCAGAAGAAGTTCGGGATGGAAGTTCCGCTGGACGCGAAGCCTTGGCAGCTTTCAGTTGGAGAAAAACAGAAAGTGGAAATACTGAGGGCAATTTATCGTGGAAGTAAAATTTTGATTATGGATGAGCCCACCTCAATGCTTTCACCACCGGAAAAAATGGCCCTTTTGCAGAGCATGGAGAAAATGGCGAAGGCAGGGATAGCCTCAATACCGTTCATAACCCACAAGATACCTGAGGTCTTGGCAGTAAGTGATCGGATAACGGTTTTGAGACGGGGCAAAGTTACAGGCGTGTTTTTGACCAAAAAGGCCACTAGAGACAAAATCGTCACCAGCATGATTGGGAGGGAGCTTGAGTGTGAGGTTAAAATACCCCATGTGAAAGAGGGTGAAAAGGTCCTTGAGGTCAAGGATCTGAAGAGTTACAGCGATAAGGGATTCCTTGCCGTGAAGGGGGTTTCCTTTTCAGTCAGGGCCGGGGAGATATTCGGCGTAGCCGGGGTGGCCGGTAATGGGCAAAAGGAGCTGGCCGAGGCCATAGTTGGGCTCAGAAAAGTCGTGAGCGGTAAAGTTTTGTATCGCGGCAATGATATCACGAACAAGTCGCCTTCAGAGTTTCGTAAACTTAATGTGGGCTTTGTTCCAGGCGAACGGCTTGAGCGCGGTGTCGTTCCACATCTTACGCTTTATGAAAACGTCGCCTTGAGCTACTACAAAAAATCTCCGTACTCCAAAATGGGTATGATGAACTACGATGAAATCATCAAGCTTACGAAAAAACTTATGGAAGAATTCGATATCAGAGCGCCCACTCCAAGTACCATCGCTAGGACACTTTCGGGTGGAAATCTGCAAAAGCTTCTTCTAGCGAAGGAGCTCTCCACCAATCCTGATTTTATTTTGGCGGAGGAACCTACCGCAGGTCTTGACGTGGGCTGTCAGGAGTTCATCCATAACGTCTTCCTGAGACAGAAGGCAGAAAAAAAGGCGATATTGATGTTTTCGGGTGATTTGGACGAGATAATGAAGATCAGCGATACCATCGGGGTAATGTATGAGGGCGAGATGGTGGCGATCCTGCCTCGGCGGGAAGCTACTAGGGAAAAAGTCGGTGACCTGATGGTTGGAAAGAAAATCTGATGGGGCTTGGAGATGGCTGAAAAGATCTTGATCGACAACGGGATCGTCGTCACCATGAATCCCCGGCGCGAGGTCTTCAGGGATGCCTCGGTGCTGGTCGAGGGGGACAGGATCGCTGCTGTCGGTCCCGCCGCCGAGGTGAGACGGGAACAC
>NZ_JBMFOX010000115.1:0-1648 GCF_049969415.1 Hadarchaeum sp. (SeqCode) | reverse complement strand
GCTCTTTTTTCATCAATTGACCTGGAAATGCTGTCTATTTTTGTATTCAGCTTATCCTTTTCCCCTAGTGTCTTCTGATGCCTTTTTTTGAGTTCTTCGAGTTCACCTTCAAGCCGCGATATTTTCACATTCAGCTGCTCAATCTTTTCGTCACATTTTTTCTTTTTAATTAGCAAGAGAGTGCCTTGGATCTGTTCGTGTTCACGCTTAAGCTGTTTGTAGTAAATCGCAGTTTCCATTTGTCCGCGCAGATTCTCCATTTGGCCGGATATTTCGGCGAGGACGGCACCGACATTGTTCAGGTTGGCTTCCACCTTTTGAAGCTCGTTCAGGGACTTTTGTTTTTTCTCGTCGTATTCTGCCACACCGGCCAGATCATCGATTATCTTTCTCCGCTCGATTGGATCCATGTTGAAAAACCGGTTCACCTCACCCTGCAGCACAAAATTGTATCCGCCGGGGCAGGTCATCTTCGGCGCCAGCAGGTCAATAATCTCCTCGCGTGTCGCCCGGCGCTTGTTAATCCGATAGGTGCACTTGCCATCGCGATGCAGCTGCCGGGTGATAACAACTTCCTTTGAGTTTATCTGAAGTCCGCCGTCGCTGTTGTCAAAATGAAGGGAGACTTCAGCAAATGATGCGGGCCTGCTGCCGTTACCTCCGTTGAAAAGTAGATCGGAGAACCTCTCCGCCCGCATGGTTTTGGCGCTCATCCAGCCCAAAACGAAGCAGAGGGCGTCGATGATATTGCTCTTCCCCATCCCATTAGGCCCAACTATGGCCGTCAGTCCTTTGGACAGAGGAATGGTAACTTTATTGTTTCCAAATGATTTGAAGCCTCTTAGCTCAATTTTGCTTATGTACGGCAATATATCTCCCTTGGGGGTTGTTCACGCTACCCCCTCTTAAGCCCGCCTCCAAAAGCCAATTTATTGTCTTTGTTGACGGTTAAAAATTTTTTGTTTTCATAGATAACTCCTATCTAAAGGAGAAAATTGGCAAAAATTAGCATTTTAATTCCTCAAAAACAAAAATAAACCCTTTTAATTCCTTTTTTCCCTTGCAGGCAAAATTTATTCAAAATTATCATCCGCATTAAAAAACTCGCAACGATAGATTTATAAAGACTTCAAGCCCTAAATGCTCGAATAAGTTGGCGATGGTAATGGAGTTCTGTCCCAAGTGCGGTACCGTTCTTGTTCCGGCCAAGGTGGGCCGCTGTAAGAGATTGACATGTCCCAGATGCGGTTATAAAGGTAAGGTGAAAAAGATTTCCGCTTATAAAATCAGCGAGAGGGGTAAAGAAGCGCGCGAGGTGGCCATCATCGAGGAGAAGAAGGCTAAAAAGCGGCCGATCGTAAATGAGTATGAGATAGAGCCTCCTGAGTACGATGAGGAAATGTACGAGTAACGCTTGCCGTATTTTTGATATTTATAAGCAAGCTTCGTAGTTTTGAGGCTGTTCTCCATATAGTGGGTCTCAATTCGGCAACGTTTAATTCTAGCCGAGGTCGCGACATTTTCTAATCTTGGAGAAATTGCTAATTTGTATCTATAAAGCTGAGCCGCTCCCATAAAGTGCATCTATTTGGCAAAATACCCGCCGTTTACAGAGCGTTTTAGCAGGGCCCCGTTTTCGCCAGTTTCT
>NZ_JBMFOX010000114.1:0-1703 GCF_049969415.1 Hadarchaeum sp. (SeqCode) | reverse complement strand
CATCACGCTGTAAACGTTGAGAAGATCCTCGCCGCCATCGATCAGGACGGCCAAATTTATCATGCCGCTTTTTTGGTATCTAAAATAGGTGCCGGTGTCCGTTAAAGTGTAGGCTCCTCTTTCGCTAGCAATTCTTAGCGTCTCTCCCATTCCGGAACCGGATTCTAGGTACCAACTTTGGCCCGTGGGCTCTATTCCCGCCTTTTTCCACAGCGACATTTCCTTGAGGTTCGTCCCGGAATTATCGCCTCTTGAGACCCAGGCCGCCTTTAGCTCGGCTATTTTCCTGAAAGCTTCGACGGAATTGAGGCCACGGATGCCGGCCGGATCATCAGCCGGGCCAACAACGATGAAAAAGTTGTAGGCAATTATTTTTCTGACTCCGACTATGTTTTCTTTTAAAAATTGAGATTCCAAATTCGGTGCGTGCGTCAGTACCGCATCAACATCGCCACTCCGCGCCTGTTCTAGGGCTTGTCCCGTGCCCATGGGTATGAAGTCGAGCTTGACCTGATAGACTTCAAGATAGCGGTCGGCAATGAAGTCCAAAAGACCGGTATCGTAAAGACTGGTCGTGGTCGAAACAGTCAGTCTATCGGATCCTCGATAAGAGCCGGCATAGATGGAGAAAGCGAGGAGGATCGCTATTGAAATTATCGTCAGTTCTTTGATTTTCATCCGAAATCCCAGCAATATTAAACATATTAGTTTAATAAATTTTACTTAGTTAAGCGTTACAGGTTAACTAAATTATAAATTTATTTTCGGCTGAAGGTTATTTTGAGGCGCAGCGGTATATTTTTCATTAATCAGACTTGGGAAAATGAGGTAGTGTTATGATCTGCTTGGGAATCGAGGGGACGGCACACACGTTTGGTATAGGAATAGTCGACTCCGCGGGGAGGGTGTTAGCCAACTCCACTAGGACCTATTCTCCGGATAAAGGGGGCATCCATCCGCGCGAGGCAGCCCAGTTTCACGCCGCTAATGCTAAACTGGTTCTGGAGGAGGCGCTTGGAAAGGCCAGGATAGACCTCGATGACATTGATCTCGTAGCTTTTTCTCAGGGGCCGGGACTGGGTCCGGTGCTCCGCACCGCCGCCACGGCAGCGAGAGCGCTGGCCGTTTGGCTCGATGTTCCAATCATTGGTGTCAATCACTGTGTGGCCCATATTGAAATTGGCCGTTTGGTTGCGGGCGCGCGCGACCCTGTGACCCTCTATGTTAGCGGGGGAAACACTCAAGTGATTGCCTTCGACACCGGACGTTATCGCGTCTTCGGCGAGACGATCGATATCCCCATCGGCAACTGTTTGGATGTCTTCGCCCGCGAGGTCGGGATCCCCCATCCCGGTGGTCCAATTGTCGAAAAGTTGGCTCAGGAGGGTAAAAGTTATCTTCCGCTACCCTATGTCGTCAAGGGCATGGATCTTTCTTTCTCTGGGATCTTGACCGAGGCGATTCGCAGGCATCGCGAAGGTGCTGACATAAATGACCTCTGTTATAGCCTCCAAGAGACGGCCTTTGCGGCACTTGTTGAGGTGACCGAGCGAGCTCTGGCGCATACGGAAAAAAAGGAGCTGCTGCTGACGGGAGGGGTTGCCGCAAACGGCAGGCTCAGGGAAATGCTGAAGCAGATGGCACGGGAACACCGGGCCAAGTTCTTCGTCCCGCCGCGGGAGCTTTGCGGCGACCAAGGCGCA
>NZ_JBMFOX010000113.1:0-1768 GCF_049969415.1 Hadarchaeum sp. (SeqCode) | reverse complement strand
GTCCTCATCGTGCGCAACCCATGAACGAAGCCCCGCCTATCGAGTGGGGGCCGATGCTGTATCGTCTTGGCAGGGGCTTTCAGGTTTGAAAAAAAAAAAAAAAAAAAAAGAAAAAGAAAAGGGACCACCCTCTCATCCTGGCCAGGGCAAGCACAGGTTTTTTGACGTACCGGTTTAAATTTTATGGCTCTTCTGCATGAATTGTGGGTAGCTAGCCTAAAAGCTCCCCGTATCTTCAGGAAGAAGTACTCCTCATCTCTATACCCATAGGCCACCCTCTTTATGACCTTGATCTTGTTGTTGATTCCCTCGAGCACGCTGGTATGGAGGGGATAGCGGCAATGGGCCAGGATGCCGGGAAGCCTTCTTTTGAGCATCCTGGCGAACTTCTTCAACGGCTCGATCTTGGAGTAGATAGCCCTCAGGTACCAGCCCCGGAAGAAGCGCTCCGCATGATAGGGGCTGCGGTATTGCCACAGGCGCTTGAGATCATCTTTTAGCAGGTAGACGGTGAAGAGCCTCTTGTTTAGGGCCAGGAGCTCCGAAAGCTTCTCCTGCTGCCAGTCTTTTAGGTTCTCATGATTGGAGAGCAGGATGTAGCGGGTGCCCCGGTAGGCGTCCTTATGCCTACCCCGGGCCTTTTTGCTCTCCTCCACCCTTACCTTGTCCACCACCTCCCGCCCGTAGGCGGAGATGATGTGAAAGGGGTCGTAGACGATCTCGGCCTGGGGACAGTGCTTCCTCACCGCCGCCTCGTAAGGGTCCCACATGTCCATACAGCAGGCGAGAACTCCTGAGCAGCTCTCCTCCCCGAAGAGGGAAAAGAACTCCTCTAAGGTCTCCTGCTTTCTGTCTTTTCCCACCCAGAGGACGCAGGGGGCCTCGGCGTCGATCACCGTGGTAGCGTATCTGTGCCTCTTCTTTACGGAGAACTCGTCCACCGCGAGCAGCTTGGCGGGGGTCTTATCCGGCGTGGGCAGCTCCTCGGAAAGCGCCCGTTTGTCGATCTCCTTCACCGTTTTCCAGTCCAGGCCGTACTGCTCCGCTATGGCCTTTAAGGAGCGGATCTCCCGGCAGGAGAGGGCCACCTCCGCCGCCAGGCGCTTGGTGTAGGTGGCATGTGGTGAGCAAAAGGAAAGCTCCTCGGTCACCACCCCGCAGCGCGGGCAATCCACCCTCACCTGGTGGAAACAGAGCCAGGAGCGCTTGTAGGGGCCGTAAGGGAGATCTCTTACTATGCGTGTGGTCCTGTCGTAGTAGGTTTTGAACTCGGCCCCGCAGCGGCAGCGGTACCTGGCCTCCAGTCTCTCTATCTCCACCACCAGCTCCTTCTCCTCGCTGGCTCTTCCCTCCCCGAAGTGCAAGGCAACAACTGTGTACCCTTGTACCCCCACCAGTTGGTCGATATACTCTTGCTTGACCATCGTCTCTCCTTTCTGCGCTTGTTTTACTTCCTTAAGAACATTCGCAGATGGTGGACGATGGTCCTTGTTTCACCCATACTTTATGGAGAAGAACCATATAATCTAACCGTCCATCGCTCGCTCATTTCCCGGAAGGAGGGCAAGAAGCCGGATGAGAGGAAGATGCCTGGGGACCGGAAGAGTCTTGACCGCCCGCACCTGCCTGTCCGCGGTCGCGGCCTTGGTGACGGTGGCGTTCGTGCTCCTGCCCGGGGCGGGGGAGCCGGCCCGCGGGGAGGTGGAGGCGCCTGGGGCGTGACCGTGCTGCAGAGGCCGGAGGACGCGGGGCGGCGCATCGCCCTGAC
>NZ_JBMFOX010000112.1:0-1773 GCF_049969415.1 Hadarchaeum sp. (SeqCode) | reverse complement strand
TATCGAGGCAACCATAAAATTATTGACAATGAAAATATTATATGGTAACTTATGGTAGGACCATCAGCCGGAACTGGGGAGTCCGAGCTACGGCGGGCCAAACGTACAGTATGTACCATCACTAGGAGTCCGTCCAGGTAACGCAACCCAAAAATCTATTAGCCGGCCATTAAATAAGTTCCATACTGGCTCGACTTTCCTGGTTGGGGATTAATCTCCGTGACGGGACCCATTTACATTTTGGCTTTTCCCTATACTATACTAAGCTATTGCGTTTCTTAGTGGCTTCAGGGAAAATATCCTCCTTAAATTGTAGGCTAAACAGACAAGAGCCCACTCGGCCTTTACTTTGGCAAGACCCCGGAGGTGGAACTGGGTGAACCCCATAACCCTTTTTATCTGGCCAAAGACCGGTTCAACCACAACTTTCCGTAGCCCATATTTGGCCCGGCCACGTTTGGTTCTCAGTTTACGCCGCATCCGATCGGCTACCGACATCCCCTCGGTAATAGGACCACGGGGACTTGTTAAACGTTCGTTGTGTTTCTGTCTGTCTGGCGGAATGTAAGGAGCAATTTTGGCCTCGTTTATCAGCCATGAGACGTTGGCCTCGCTAAAATACCCGGCGTCAGCCGAGATTTCAGCAGGTTTCTTCCCGGTGTTGGCTTCTACGGATTTAACCATAGGCTTAAGGTTGACCTTATCAGAAGGATTATTGGTTACATCATGAGCTACAATTAACTGATGAGCACTGTCAACGGCCGCCTGGGCATTATAGGCCTGCACCCAGGCCTTGTTCCCGTCAAGCATAATCCTGGAATCGGGATCAGTGAAGTTGTACTGCGCCGAGTCCTTGGGTTCAACCTCCTTAGCGGGAGGTTCCGAACCCTGCGATTCCCCTTGATCGGGCGAAGCACTGCCGTCGTCCTTCTTGGTGCCTTTATTTTGGGCCTCTTTTTCCTCGCGCGCCCGTCGCTCGATAGCTTCTTTAGCCTGGCGGATTTTGGCCAGACGGGTTTCCCGGCGCGCCAGTTCCGACGGCAGTTCATCGCCGCGCTTGTCTTTGCCGAACTTGTGGTTTTCCTCTTGGTCGATTTTTTCGGCCTCCGCCAAAAGCTCTTTGATCTCTTGCTCCAGTTCTTCTTCGCGCTTTTTCATTCGGCCATAACTCATGGCCTTGTGCTTGGAGGCGTTGGCCTTGACCTTAGTACCGTCCAGAGCAATGTGCCCAAGCTTTATAAGCCCTGCTTCCTCGGCGATCTTTAATACCTGTAAAAACAGCTCCTTGAAAGCACTTAGGTGCCTTTTTCGAAAGTCCGAGATCGTCCGGAAGTTAGGCATGTTCCCGGCCGACAAGTAGCGAAAAGCGATGTCCTCCTGGATCTTCCGCTCAATTTTCCGGGAGGAAAATACCCCAGTGGTGTAAGCGTAGATGAGAATCTTCAGCATCATGCGGGGATGGTAGGGAGGATAACCCCTCAACTCCTTTTCGTAGGATTTCTCGATCACTGATATGTCGAGATCATCCACCACATCGCTGATGAAATGGGCCAAGTGATTCTCAGGCAGCCAATCCCGGGGAGACGGTGGCAAAATATAAAGTTGGTCAGGATGGTAATCTCGATATGTTTTGTTCATGTTTAGATAATTTGACATGAATACGGCAAATTCCTGCTAAAAGGCGAAGGTTACTCGGACGGACTCCTAGTGTAGAGGAGTTTGCTTCTCGCCAGCAGCACCGCCAGTAGTGGCAAAATGTACGCTTTGTTTTCT
>NZ_JBMFOX010000111.1:0-1820 GCF_049969415.1 Hadarchaeum sp. (SeqCode) | reverse complement strand
GGAGTGGTTAAAGTAGCCAAATTCGCGCGCTTACTGCGCTCGCACAAAGCCGAGATTTTGCTTCTGCTTGCCGCATCTGCTCTGATCTACGGAGGAGAAGCATTTCTCCACCCTTACCTTATCAAGTTGATCTTTGACCAAGCTGTGGGGAGAGGTGAAATCTGGCAGCTTCTTCTGCTAGCTAGTCTCTACCTTGGTATGGGTATAGCCGTCAACGTCCTCAGCTGCGGGGTTGACTTATGGGAACGTTCTCTTCAGAACCGCGTGATAAAGACAGTGACGACGGATTTACTTGCAGCGTACTACCGCAAGGACTACAAAACCGTGTTGGCAAATGGAGAAGGGTACTTCATCGGTCGCGTTTACCGTGATGCCTTTGAGGGGATTGCCCCTGTCATCCCGTTGATCCGCGGAATGGTCAATAACTTAGTGATGGTGCTTGTATTTCTCGGGATGATGCTCTATCTTTCCTGGCAAGGCACCTTGTTTCTCATCGCAGCGATGCCTATCGTGGCCTACATGTCCCGTGTGTTCGGGAAAAA
Organism: Hadarchaeum sp. (SeqCode); assembly: GCF_049969415.1. Classification (NCBI taxonomy): domain Archaea; kingdom Methanobacteriati; phylum Hadarchaeota (SeqCode); class Hadarchaeia (SeqCode); order Hadarchaeales (SeqCode); family Hadarchaeaceae (SeqCode); genus Hadarchaeum (SeqCode); species Hadarchaeum sp. (SeqCode). The sequence goes on along the minus strand of NZ_JBMFOX010000111.1, from coordinate 1,278 downwards.
GATCGAGAGGGTCAGCAGGCACGAGCGGGAGGATGAAGGAGTTGCTCTCAGCGTTTTGAACCAGTGCCTGCAGGCCTTCAAGTTGGTGAGAATAGGGCTGTTGCAAGAGAAGGTGCTTATGATCTACCGGCGGGCTATGGAGAAGTTCCTAGGCACGGCCTTCCGCAACTACAAGCTCGCCACGGTATACCGAACAGTAACCAGTGCGACCATGGTGTGGGCGGACTTCCTGTCCATGGTCGTAGGCGCGGCAATGGTCATTCGGGGCGCTCTGAGCTTCGGTGGGTATCTTGCGTTTGTCAACGTGTTCTGGAGAGCCCTAAGTACGGTCACCGGGCTGTTCCGCCCTCTGGCCGAGCTGCATCGCTCGGGAGAGATTGCGGACAGAATCCAGAGTTTTCTCGATGAGACGGCTCCTGAGTACTTTGTCCGCGGCAACAGTGTCTCGCTCAGAAACGTAACTTTTTCCTACAATGACGTACCGGTTTTGAAGAAGATAAATCTCATTGCCAGACCCGGTGAACGGCTGTTGATCGTGGGGCCGAACGGGGCCGGGAAAACAACCCTGGCCAACATTTTGGCAGGATATCTTGCCCCAGATGAGGGCGAGGTGGTCCTTCCGGCAAAGAGGAGCTGCGTGACGATCCCTATAGAGTTCCCGCCGATCAAGGTCCAGGACCTGCCGATCGAGAAAAGGCTCCTTAGGGCTTTCTCGTTGGAAGGGTTTGAGGAAGAGCTTGCAGATAACTTGTCGGCGGGTCAGAAACAAAAGCTGGCAATCGCCCTCGCTCTTTCGCAGGATGCAGAGTTGTTCGTCTTCGATGAGCCGCTTAACAATATCGACCTTGAGAGCATGGATGTCGTAATGGACTACATCATAGAGCGAACAAGGGGAAAGATATTGATCGTTATCATGCACGGTGGAGAGAAATATTACAAGCTATTTGATCGGATGCTCACACTCGAGAACGGAAGCATTAAAGAGCATAGAGAAGTCTGTTCCTAGCGTTTCCAGCCGTCGAGGACAGATCTTCGCTTTTCGATGTGCGCTCTTGGAACGGGACCGTCTGGAGTGCTAGAAGTTGAGGCGGACCTCAAGTATGGTTCTGGCGAAGGGTTGTGAGTTGAAGACCATCGGAACCATGTGCAGCCCTGCTGCACGTTCCATCACGGGCATTACCTTGGTTATCGACGCGGGGGGGTCGCTTCGCATGGACTGAGGAGGCCACGGCATGAATGCGGTTTCGATTGGTTTCGTATGTCCTGCGTGCAAAGGCG
>NZ_JBMFOX010000110.1:0-1851 GCF_049969415.1 Hadarchaeum sp. (SeqCode) | reverse complement strand
CAAGGGTCGGTGCCCAGCAGTGGTTATTGCAGGAGGGTGAATATCTGGAAAGTTTTGTATTTGCTAGTGATTCATAGCTCCGTATCCCCAGATTGCCCCTACAAGATTTTTGTTGTTTCGCCAATAGGAAGTAAAAAATCTTCTCCCCTCCTAAGCCCATGCCAACTGTCGAAAGGTGATCTTCGAAAAGTACACGGCTAAAAGATCACGTCCACAATTGGGACAACATCCACGATTTTTGAGTTCACCTTCACGCTTTTTCTTTCGTGCCCCCCGTAGATGAGAAGCCCCCTTTCGGCCCCATACTTCTTCATGAAATATACCAAGTTTTTTAGTTCATCCTTTCTTACCTCGGGCCCGGCCTTAACCTCCACGGGAACCATTTCCCCGTCCTTCCTCACAAAATCCACCTCCTTGGAATTTTTTCTCCAGTAATTTTTCAGGTCCATCGAAGAGGCGACGAGGGTCTCGAATATCTCGCCTTTTCCGGGGGAGGTGTAGAACGGGAAGGAGAGCGCAATGTGGGCGGGATAGATCTTCTTCATCTTTCGTGATTCGGCCCTTACGGACGGCCTGAAGTTTTTTACCACCCTTATGAGCTTGGCGAACTCTAGGAAAAACAGGTGCTCCTCCAGAGTCAGCTTATGAATCCGGAGATCTCTTGACAGGGACGAAAGGTTCAGGACCATCCCTGGTTCGCTCATGAAATTCTCCAGCAGAGTCAGGAGCAAACCCGTTCTCACGCGCGAGAAGATATCGGGCATATCCACCTTGACGGTTTTCTCTATCACGAGTTCCCTGATGTACTCCCGGACCTTCAATTCGTCCTCCCAACTTACGATCTCGGGAAATGGGCGCTTCAAGTACATAGGAAGCAGGGCCTCGAGCTCATTCCTCCACATCTCCAGATTTTCGATTCTTCTCCCCAGCGAGAGCTCCGCGAACTCCCCCAGCGAGAGGGGTTTCACCTCCCTCTGAACGTACCTCCCGGCCAGGTTTGTGAGGGCCTCTTTTTCTATCATGATGCTCGCTGAGCCCGACAGCACTATCTTCAAGTTCGGCAGGGCATCGTATAGAAGTTTGAGCTTAGAGCTCCAGTTCCTCAGCTTGTGGACCTCATCGAAAAACACGAACACGTTCTCCTCCTTCCAGCGGACCTGGGTCAGCTTTTGATATTCCCTCAGCACGGATATCGGCTCCTTGACCGCCTCATCGAAGCTGAAGTAAAGGATTTTTTTGGGGTCCACTCCCCCCTTCATCAGTTCCTCCATCAGCTGATACATCAGCGTGCTCTTCCCAACTCTTCTCAATCCTGTCAGAATCAGCATCTGCCGCGAGCCCATGTGCTTCTTAAGCTCTTGGAAGATCCTTCTCCTGTAGGGTTTGGCCTTTTCTTCAGAGATGCTCTCCTTCCACCACCATTCGTTAGAGATCTCGAGGACATCGGATATCGGCAATATCCCCCAATATTTCAGAATTTAGAACTAATATTTAAATTTTTAGTTCAATTAAAAGAACTAATGTTAAGATTGGAGAGAGATTCCGTCTTGTGAAAGCCCCTGAGCATTTATACATCCGCTTCAGGCGTCGCCCTTCAAATGGGTAAATCGCGTCGTGGACGTATACAATTTTCAATTTTTTCCCAATCTATTATCCTTGGCGTGATAAATGCCCACTTTGTTCCTGTAAACGGGAAGTATGCGCTTCTGCTGGTCGCCCACACCGTTAAACGATATAAGCGACCTAGTCTGTGTATACACCAAGAAGCAATTATGGATTTGAAGTGGTGATTGGTAAACCTCACTCAAATATCGCGATAAACCACATCTTCTCGACAATCGCAACTGGAAG
>NZ_JBMFOX010000109.1:0-1892 GCF_049969415.1 Hadarchaeum sp. (SeqCode) | reverse complement strand
GGTGGTGGTGCGACCCCCGGGAGTGATGACCACGAGCTCCTGACCGTTGGCCGTTTCCTGCCGCTGGTACTGGGTGAGCCCACCGGCCGCATCGGTGATGGCCACCACCCTGTCCATCTCCGCTACAAACGCTGCTCGCCGGGTGACCTTCCCACACATCTCAAACTCGTATTCCGAAAAACATAGCCTGCCGTATTGTCCGTTTCCTCCCTAGGTTCATTCGGAAACCCATCCTACGAAAAAGCGAACCATTTCTGCAGAGGTTCCTTAGGGCAAAGACTCCCCGCCTGCTGCTATTCTCTCGCACACATACTCGAAAGCCGCTCGGGCTCGAGCGTAACACCCACGCATTGCGCATGACCAGCGGCCCGCGAGGACTACGCAACTCCCGCCAAAGCAGCGTACTCTTATTTCCCGGTGACGAAGCCCGCCCACTCGTTGCCTTTCCCCAACGCAAATCCTGGACCAAGCAAGCTCGATTGCAGAACCTACCCGCTTCACCGCCGGAGGACCAAGCTGGCCGCACTTCCAAAGGGCCCAGGAGCCCTCAACGGGAATCTCGCTAAACTCAAAAATATAAACGCCGGCGTTCGCATCTCCCCAGAGTCGAGACACTCGGGAAGCAAGAGGAGGCTCACAGCGGCGAAGCTCCGCAGCCAACTGACTCAAAGACCGAACCTCTTCGCGGCGGAGAACAAGGCTCCCCTCATATCCATACAACATGACACGAATCATGTAGAAGCTTCCTACAAAAGCAACTAGGAGCAGTCCTCCAATAACGAACAGAGGATGCGACAAGAACCTCAAGGTACGTCCACTTTCGAGTTGCCAAGGTCGCAACGCAGCCGCTCGCTGTGCTTGGCGTGGAAGTACCACAAGCTCCCCACGGCCCTCGATCGCTTTCGCCGAAACTCCTCCTGGCTCCCACTCAGCTCCATAACAGTTACCCAGCCCGTGTCCGAGTCGTAGAGCCAGAAAACCTCAGAAATCTCCTGATCATCAACGTGTTCGGCAATCCTCAGAACGGCTCGGTCGTCTTCGAGAACAAGAACCTGAACCGCGCCACCCCGATAGGGCCTTGCCCCAACCCCAGCGGTCTTAAGGGATCGGTTGCGGACCCAGCGGTAGCCGTAGCACAGCCGCACATAATCTGAGGTCACGCCCAAAACCCGGACGTCAGACGCTGGATCGAGGAAATACTCCGAAAAGCTCTTTTTGAGGTCCTCTGTATCGACCCGCCTCAAAAGTGAGTCATAGCTGGTGCCGCCCCACAGTTCGATGGTCTTCACTCTGGTGCTACAGTCCCAAACCATTGCAAGGACAGCTAGCACCAACCCGCAGTTGGCCAGTTTGATACCGAGAGCCTTAGTAACGCCACGGCCTTTTTTTATTGCCATCATCGCGAGCTTCGCACCCAGGGCGTGAAGCCTTTGCATTTGCAGCATTCGTAGCAGGTGTGCTTGCAAACACCCGCCTTAGAGCGCTGCGCACACTCAATGCCGGCCAAATCCGCGGCTAGATCTTCCCAGCTCGCTTCTCCGGGCCCGAGAGCATCAATAATTTCCTTTAACACGCCAACGCATAAAGCACCGATCGGGCCGCATTCAGTAGCGATCCAGCACGAAAAAAGGCAATGATAAAATTTATCAACTCCATTAGGAATCCGGCCAGGGCCAGCGTTCCGAAGCTCCATAGCCATTCTCAGGGCACACTCACACGGTTTCAACCGCTCGAGAGCAGGAAGGAAAACTCCGCCGCTCCAATCTACATAGTTCAAAGGGTCAGACACGCAATAGCCGTAAAGATTGATCGCGACAACGAGGCCAGCCGGATCCTTCCCCGTCCACCTCCCCACCTGCGCGTCGTAATCCCGGGCGCCGAAGCGGACCAAG
>NZ_JBMFOX010000108.1:0-1922 GCF_049969415.1 Hadarchaeum sp. (SeqCode) | reverse complement strand
GAATAATCAGCAGGGGTAGCCCAGTGGTTGAAGGAGCTGCGGAAGGTCCCGCCCAAAAGCGGGATCTCCGCGTTTAACCACATCTTTTGGTAGCGCACCTCTTCCGCACTGAAATACATCTTACCCCAAACGCTGAAATCCCCAAAGCTTCCGCTGATGTAGAAGTTTTGGTACTTGTAGACCCCGCCCGAATAAATTTTCGTTTCGCTTTCCACCCGCCAGCCGGGGGCGAAGACCACGTTCAAGTGCAAGGTGCTTCCGTAGATGCTTGGAGTGGGAAGGATGTTGATGGTGGCATCCCAATCGCCGTAGAAAGAAATGCCCCAAGCCGCTGCCCAAAAGCCCAGGAGCAAAAACCCCAAAATCCCCCTCCGCATAAGACCCCCTTTCCCAAAACTTTTTCTTCCGGTGCTTCGGCGGGCATTATAGCGGATTTTGCCCTTGTAGTCAAGCTTTTTGGTTTTGCCCGAGGGCTTTTGCTGGGCATAAAAAAGCGGGGGCCGGCGCCCCCGCTTCCTTTTTTTCTGGCTTTGGTGCCTAGAACCGAAAGATGAAGCCCATGCTCATTTCGGGAGTCCCAGCGTTGGGCAGAGTAAAAGCTGAGGTAAACGAGAAGTTCGCAAGGAGCGGAACTTCCATGTCTACTACGACCCGAGAAAAGCCGAAAAGGGAGCCGCTGGGCGCAAAGAAGATTGTGGCATCCACTGTGTAGTTAGAGCCGCAACAACCCTGCCCACAAATCCCGAATTTGGCGTACTCCGTTTCATCGCCCTCGAAAACATCACCGATTATTTCTTCAACCTCATCCACCACGTCCGGCGAGAGCACGGTGAGGAATTCCAAGTAATGACACGGTGCTAAGTCGCACCTTATCCTGTAGCCATAGACCTCAATCCCTGTGATGCTCGCCCCCTCCATATGTACGTTGCCGTAGACCTGAACGCACACTTGCCCTACGCCAACCCATTTAGGTTTAATTGAGATTTCTTTGCCGCTCACGGTGAATTTCACTGCAAAATCCAAGGCAAAGCCACAGCAGATAAACGGCACATTTTGAATCTCGAAAAGGACGTACTGGAACCCGGCCTTTGTGAAGTAAAACTTCAAGTCGACCGTAACCCCACAGCAAAGGCCAAGGTCATCGAAGCCAAGGGTTAAGTCGCTGAAGGTGATGCCCCGGCAGCAGTCAGCGAACCGCAAATCCAAGAAAAACGGCGGAGCTTTGGCGGAAAAGAGATAAAGCATGTAAGAGGCCGGGGTTTGTTCAGGCTCGCAACACGGCCACAGGTGCTCCTCATAGTACGGATCAGCCCACTTGGGAATGTACGGGTAAGCCCAATGCTCCAACCGGCCAGTTAGGGTGAGGCCGAACATCGTGCAGTCAAGCTCAAACCAAGACCATTTGTATTCCGGCGGCGAAAGACTGACGGAGGCGCTTTGCGTTGGGCAGTCCTCAGGAAAGTTGATCTCCACCGGGCCCGGATCAGCGGGGTTGAACGCCATTCCCCCGTTTAATTGAAACGGCCCGAACTCCCCATGAAGGGTGACTTCTTGGTTGGTAAACCCTGCGGCTCCAAATGTGGACGTGCCGGAAAACGTCCAAGAACTTATGCCGAACGTCAATGTAAGGGAAGCTTCCTTTAGGCTCACGCTGGGCAGAATGTCCATTTGGGCCTCAAACATGCCGCCAATGGTTATTTGAGCCAGTGCAGGCGCACAAACGCTCAAAAGAAGCGCCCCGAAAACAATTGATGTGCGCAGCTTCATATCCCTCCTCCTTGATCCATCGTTGACCGAACGCTTATAAGCCAACGCCCCAGTCAACCCCACGGAATGAGTCTGCCAAAAGGTGGAGGAATTTCTGTGATGTGGGTCACAGAAACTTGGGACGAGCAAAGGGTGTATATTGGGTGGCATAAAAG
>NZ_JBMFOX010000107.1:0-1930 GCF_049969415.1 Hadarchaeum sp. (SeqCode) | reverse complement strand
CGCGGGCCGTTCATCGTTTAAATTCATTTTTCATTTTTATTGAAGGCGCGCGCGGTAGGGTCTACTTGCTAGAAACGCTCTTTTTCCTCTTCTCCTGCTGTTCAAACATCCTCCTGATCTCCTGAACCGTGTTTATCTCCTCCGGCCTCCTGTCCTCCCTGAGCCTGATGAACCTCGGAAATCTCAGCCCCATGCCAGCGGTGTGTTTTTCCGCGGGGCTGATTTGGATCTCCTCAAAAGTTATCTCAAAAACGACCTTAGGCTCAAAATACCAGTCGCACTCCAGCTCTATGTCCACGTCCGGGTGCGGTTCCTTTAGCTTTAATGGCTCCATGAGCTTTGTCAGCTCCTCAAGGTCTTCGTCCGTGTATCCGCTCCCGCATTTGGTTACTGTGCGATACCTCCCGCTCTCCTCGTCCAGAGCCGCGAGCACATAGCTCCCAAAATATCCGGCCCGCCTCCCCCTCCCGTGTAGCGCCCCCACTACTACTAGGTCGAGAGTCTCCAGAGTTGGCTTGAGTTTGAGCCAGAGGAACTCCCTTCTCCCCGCGCGATAAACTGAGCTTAATTCCTTCGCCAACAGGCCCTCATGCCCCATGTCGAGTGAGTGCTTTAGGAACTTGTTTATTTCGTCAACATCTCCGCTCACTATTTGCTCAACCGGCATGACCTTGCCGGGGATTGGAGATATTATCCTCTCGAGCTCCCTCCTGCGCTCTGTGTAAGGTTTGTCCAGCCATATGCTCCCGTTGCTCAGCAAAACGTCGAAGACATGGATCTCCACTGGGATCTGCTCAATCGCCTCCTTTATCTCGTATTTTCTCCTCCGCTTTAGCACCTCCTGGAATGGCATGGGCTTGTTGGTCTTTTTGTCAATCGCCACAAGCTCCGCGTCAACTATCGCTCTGCTCGGCTTCAGCGCGTTTCTGATCGGTTCTACCAAATCTGGGAACATGCTTGTGTAATCCTCCATCCGCCTCGTGAAAAGAATGACATTGTCTCCGTCCTTGTGCGCCTGTATTCTTATGCCGTCAAGCTTTATCTCAAACGCCGCCTTTCCCCCCATTCTTTCAAGTATCTCCTCTATGGATTCCGCGCGCTGGGCGAGCATTGGGTTGACTGGGTGCCCGACCTCTATCCTGAGCTTTTTCAGGCCCTCCTCCCCGCCAGTTGATACTGCCTTTGCAACCAGCGAGTAATCCGTGGTGAGCATGTAAGCGTGCTCAACCATCTCCGCCGGAACTCCAAAAGCGCTCGCTATCGCATCTCGCAGCCTACCTTCTGCGACGCCGATGCGCAGGTCACCGAGCACGGTTCTCACTATGAACTTTGCCTCAAGTGGGGTCGCGCTAGAGAGCAGTTCGGTTATTGAGGCAATTTTTCTATCCACAGATCCCTCCCCGACTATTTCAGGGAGGCTTTTAATGTTTTCAAAAACCTTCTCCACTGAAAGCGGCTTCGCGAAAAATGTAGCCTGCTTTTTGCGCTCCATCAACTGCCTCGCGACCTCCCCGAGATCTCCAACCTGCCTCATCAGCTCCTCAACTTTGGATAGCGGGTGGCCGGAGGCCATTGAGATCGCCTTTTTCAACTGCTGGAGCCCAACCCCAGTTTCCTTGGATACATAGGTTGGCCACGGCCTGCCCATTAGAAGCAAGACCACCATTTCGATCATTTCCGGGGGGGTTTTCTTAAGCAGTTCGGCTATCAGCGCGTTTTTCTCCAAATAAGAGGAGGTCCCCTCAAGCCTCTCAAATGCTTTAGCCAATTCAGAATATAGCATAAATTCCCCAAAATTGATTTAGCGGGAAATCAAAAAGGTTTTCCGTATGAAGCTAGAGGCCATCGAGGCGTTCAAAAACCTTAGGGCGGGGGACTTTAGGATGCTCGAGACTCTTGAGAGGTGGATGAGGAGGTACGAATTTGTTCC
>NZ_JBMFOX010000106.1:0-1932 GCF_049969415.1 Hadarchaeum sp. (SeqCode) | reverse complement strand
GCCGACGGCATCAACGTCCCGGAGCTCATGGTCAAAGGAGGGCGAACCTACCGCCTCATCAAGGACCACCTGGGCTCACCGCTGTTGGTGGTGGACACGAGCGATGGTACCATCATTCAAGAGATGCGCTACGACGCTTGGGGCAACGTCATCTACGATTCGAACCCCGGCTTCCAGCCCTTCGGGTTTGCCGGGGGCTTGTACGACACCCACACGCGCTTGGTCCGCTTCGGCGCCCGGGATTACGACGCGCAGGTTGGCAGGTGGACGGCGCGAGATCCAATTAAGCTCAACGGTGGGCCGAATGTTTATGCCCATTCGATGGGAGATTTCGTTAACTTCGCGGATCCAGACGGATTACAACTTGTTGTGTATCCGCCGGTGCCTTTGGATTGTCTCATGCGGCCCGTCCCGCCGTGCTGCGAAGCAAGTCCGTGGCGGCCCTGCGGCTACTGGGCAGCGCCCGGTGGAAAAACCGTTGGGTACTGGGTCCTGTGGTACATCCAAATCCTCGAGCAGGTTGGGCCCGTCGCAGGCGCACGTGAGTGGCAGTCGGCTGAGTGGCCGATTTGCCTTTGCTGGTACCGTCGGGCGGGTGGTGTTCGTGAGGTCGTGTACCGCTACCGGTATTGTCGAACGCTCTTCTGTAGGGAGTCGTGTGGAGCACCAGCGGGGTTTTCGGGTGAGCAGTGCTACTTGGAGGTAAGTAGACGCCAACCGTTTCCGGAAATAGGTCCGCCGGAGGTCAGAGTGGAGAAGGGTTTTTGGAACGCTTCCACAAGAATGTGTACCTGCAGGGAGCCAGAAAACTAGCGGGCACATTGCGAATAGTCATGAAAGCGCTTTCGGGTCGGGTTATCGTCGCAATTGTGCTACAGGGTGCCTCCGTTATCTCCGCTGCTGAGAATTCGACAGGCGTCGTTTTGGATGTTAAGTGGGGTGCCATAGGGGCGTCACCGAAGATTGTGCGCTTTTTTCAGTTACTCCGTGAAGACCCTGGGAATATCTCGCTTCGCGCTCGCTTGGCCGATGAGTACAGTACAGAGTGGCCAGTCAGCGCCGAATTTATGCGAATGACCGTTGACTATCTCCAAGGGATGGCCAAAAGCTTCGACTCCGAAAGACTGTACGCGTCATTTTCGGGCGCGCGGTTTTGCCGAAATTACGCCCCATGGGAGATGTTATCACCCCTGGATCGGCGTGACGCAGAGCTTCTCGTCGAAGAGCTGCGATCCATTCACCGGGATTTCAGCGAGGATCTGTCTTCCTGGAGGGAACAGGAGCAACGGGTGTTGGAGCTGTTGAACCGGTTCGGGACTAACTGCGCCATTTACGTAACTCTCAGTGATATTTGGCGATTCGGTTTGCCTCTTGCCGGTCGGCGGTTTCCTGTGGCGAAGGCGGAAGCGAGCGTACGCCTTCTACTTGAACTGAGCGCCTTCCACCGTAATGGACAGGTTTCGCGGGGTCGCGCGGATCTATTGGCCATGGCTTCAGACGTCCTGAGTTTCCACGGTGACTATGTTGGCAGTTACGTTGCCCTGTGCCTTGCTCTTGATGCCGTTAAGAAAGACCCCACAAGCAGTGCTATCGAAACGCCTGAAAGCTTTCGCCATAGGTTGGAACGTGGCAAAGAGAAATTAGCCAGACGGGTTCGTAGAGTACCCAGGCATTAGAAAGGTTCTCAGAGCCAGGTGGTGGCAGGTGGCACGACAGATGGAATGTTCAATCGGATGCTTGCAGAAGAACAGGTTTCCGAGTTGTGGCTATTGTGCCAAAAAACAGAGTTTCTCGCCGTTGGCCGGTAAACCCACCAGTCGCTGGGATTTCTCGAGTGGAGCCAGCAAGACCTACCGCCTCATCAAGGACCACTTGGGCTCCGTGGTGTTGGTGGTTGACACGAGCGATGGTACCATCATTCAAGAGATGCGC
>NZ_JBMFOX010000105.1:0-1937 GCF_049969415.1 Hadarchaeum sp. (SeqCode) | reverse complement strand
CTCTGGTGCGGGGGTGAGATGACGGTTTTTGTGGATGTAATCAAGCCACGGCCGAAGATGGTGATTGTCGGTTCAGGACACATTGCACTGCCGACTTACAAGATTGGGGAAATCTTAGGATTCGAAATAGTTGTTGTCGACAACAACTTCGAAACCGCCACGAAAGAGCGATTCCCAAACGCGAGGATTATCTGCCGTGAGAACTTCGAGGAAGCGTTAAAGGAGGTCCAAGTTGACAGAAACACTTATGTTTTAATCGTCTATGGGGAGCCCATGTTCGACTTGGCCGCCTTGAGAAGGTTCGTCGTCGAAGAGGTCGCATTCTTGGGAATCTTAGGGAGTCCAGGAAAAATAGCCAAGTTTAGAGAGAGGCTCAAGGAGGAAGGCGTAGCGGCCGAGAAGATCGAGAAGATAAAGGGGCCAATAGGTCTTAACATAGGTGCGAGGACACCCGAGGAGATCGCCGTGAGCATAATGGCAGAATTGATAAAGCTGAGGTCGACATCCTAGTGCCCAGCACTTTCTGTTTGAGATCACAATAACGCGATAAAGATAGATATATTCCGTTAACGGCTCCAAATAATACAGGCGGTTTTTTGGCATTAAAGGTAATTAAGGCGGATGGCAGCGTTGAGGATTTCAAGCCGGAAAAAATAATGCGGACTCTGCTGAGATCCGGCGTAAGTGAGGCAACGGCTAGGAAGATCGTCGAGAAAATAAGAGGTACGCTTCACGATGGAATAACTACCCAAGAAATTCTGAAGCGCGTAAAGTTCCTCCTCCGAAAGGAACAAATTCAAGCCGCTATGCGCTACGACCTAAAAGGGGCGATTATGCGGCTGGGGCCGACCGGGTATCCTTTCGAAAATTTTGTGGCCAGGGTTCTCGGAGAGTACGGGTATAGGACTAAGCTGAGAGCAATCGTCGAGGGCAGGTATCTGCGGCATGAGATCGACATAATTGCCGAAAGGATGGAGGGAAGGAAGGTAAGGTGCATGGTGGAGTGCAAGTTCCACAACCAGCCCGGGGGCGTGGTTGACGCCAAAGATGTCCTCTACACCTACGCCCGTTTCCTCGACCTCAATGAGGGCAGTACCTTGGGGAAAGGTCTTCACTTCGATGAGGTTTGGCTGGTGCTAACACTCGCGTTTCCACTGAGGCGATAAGGTACGCGAACGGTAAAGGGATGAGATTGCTCTGCTGGCGCTGTGGGGGTGGTGTCTGTCCTTTTGGAATGAGCTTGGAGAAAATAATAGAGACCAAGAAACTGTATCCCGTGACGATATTGCGCTCATGCGATAGGGAGACTTTTGAAAGGCTGTTCCTGGCCGACGTGATACTTACAAAGGACGTCTTGCTTCAGGAAATAGAGAAGCTCAAGAGAAGGACCCAGCTGAAAGAGGAGAAACTTAAAAAGCTGATTTTTGAAGCGAGACAACTTTTTGCCTTTGAACGATCCGAGAAAAATTAACCGAGAGCTGAGAAAATTCTGGAAAGGTATTGAATTCGGGGGCAGAACTTAAATCAACCAATTTCGCTCTTCTACCTCAAATAGTTGATACCCTTGTTGAAATTTGTCGCTCCGTTGAACCTGATCGGTGGTTCAAGACTCTTGACTCTGGGGAGTTGACGCCTTCCTTTCAAAGTTGTTGCGGTTATGAGTCCTTTTCAAGAGTTGACGAATGATCCAGCTAAATAGGCACGCATCGCCGATGCTGAGGTCTGCTAGAGGAGAAGACCAAAGAGGGCCGAGAGTCTGTCAAAGGGGTTGAGGTCCCTGAAGTCAAACCTAAACTCAAAGAGTTTCAGGACCCTCCAAAGCTTATCCTTTCTCACTCCCCTGAGCATCCTGAGCCAAGACTTGAGCAGGGAGAAAACACCTTCTGCCGTGTTTATGTGGACATCTCCCCTTGCGTACTCTTTCTTCGAATATCGGT
>NZ_JBMFOX010000104.1:0-1963 GCF_049969415.1 Hadarchaeum sp. (SeqCode) | reverse complement strand
GTGAGGCCCCAGTAGGGGGCGGCGTCGCGGATCTCGATCCGGCCGTTTTCAACGTAAAGGTAGACCGGGGACGCGGCGCGCCCGGTGATGATCAGCCGGTCGATCCCGGCGAAGCGCAGCTCCGGGCCGAAGAAGCCGCCGATGTTGGCGTCCCCGATGATCCCGGTTTCGGGGGATTTGCAGGTGACGCTGTGCCGGCCGCTGTTGGGGACCAGGTAGCCGGTCAAAAGCCCGGTGCCGATGATCAGGACGTTGTCCGGGGAAAGGGGGTCGCAGCCGGGCTTTATGTATTTGTGCAGGTAGTACATGTTCAAACCCCGGCCGCCCAGGAATTTTTCGATGATTTCCGGCGGGGTGGGGAAGTACTCGACCGTTCTTTCCGTCAGGTCGACCAGGGCGTTGGTGCAGATCGGTCTTTCTTTGGGGGCGGTCATTAGTCCACGCTCCTTTCCTACCAGGGACGCTCGTCGCGTTCCCGCTCGGTCCAGGTTTCTTCGTTGAAGCTCTTCACGTACTTCTGGGGCGAGCTGTACGACTCGGGCCAGCGGATGCTCTTGCCTTCCAGCTTCTCGGCGCGGCGCTTGCGCAAGAAACCGTAGAGCTGGTATTTTTCTTCCAGGATGGCGTCTTTGATGATTCCGGTGAGGTGCTGCTCCGTGATCATGTCCTTCACGGCGCCGCAGTAGCCCAGGTCGCCGATGAAGATGGCGCCCTTGAGCCTGTTTTCTTTGAAGACCAGCTTCTGGTAGATGCGGTGGGCCGGGATCTTCCGGGTTTTCACTTCGTAGCCGGCTTCCTTTTCCCCTTCCGGGTCGAAGACGCCCAGCGAGACTACCGGCACGCCGGAAAAGCTGACCGTGTTCATGCCGAGCGAGCCTTTGTAGGGGGCGGGCCGGCCCGCCATGTTCAGCCCGGCCAGGCGCCCCTGGGTGTAGGCGTTCGGCCAGTTGGCGTTCACCCTGTACTGGCCGTCCCGGGCGATGTCGCGGGTCTGGGCCACGTCGCCGGCGGCGTAGACGTTGCTGTAGCTGGTCTGGAAGAACTCGTTGACGATGATCCCCTGGTCTGTCTTCAAACCCTGCGCCAGGTCGAGGTTGGGGACGACGCCGGTGGCGGCGACCAGAATGCCGCACTCCAGCTGCGTGCCGTCGTCCAAAACGACCCCTTTGACTTCTCCGTTTTCTTCCGTTATTTCTTTAACCGACCGGCCGGTGAGGACCTTTAAGCCGCCTTCTTTGAGGATATCCTCCACGAGGGCGGAGCCTTCCTCGTCCAGGACGCGGGAGAGCACGCGGGGCAAAAATTCCACCAGCGTGACCGCCGCGCCGGCCATTTGCAGGCCGTAGGCGGCCCGCAGGCCGATCAGGCCGGCCCCCACGACCACGGCCTTTTTCTTGCCCTGTTTCAGCAGGGAAAGGATTTCTTGCGCGTCGGCGTAGGTCTGAAAGGTGTGCAGGCCTTTCAAGCTCTTCCTGAAGAGGGGCGGAAGGGCGGCTTTGGAGCCGGTGGCCAGCAAAAGCCTGTCGTAGGCGATTTCTTCCCCTCCGGCCAGGACTGCTTTCTGCCCGGCGTAGTCCACCTTTTCCACCTTCTCCCCCAGGCGGGTGCGGACGTTGTGCAGCCGGTAAAAATCTGCCGGGCGGTAGGGCATTCGCTCTTCGGTAACTTCTCCCGCAACCAGGTGGGCGATTAACGGCCGGGAGTAGACGTGCTCTTTTTCCCCGGCAACGACCGTTATCTCCCCCTCGCGGTCGACGGTGCGGATGGCTTCGATGGCCCCCACCGCCGCCGCGCTGTTGCCGATGATCAGGTAGTGCATGGGCCCCCTCCTTTTTCTGATGTCTTTTCAAAAATTAAAAAGAGTTTCTCTTTTATTGTAACTGCCCATCAGGAATAGACAATCCCTAAAAAGTTCTTTTTGGCCTGTTTAAACGGCTTAAAAAAGAGCTAATCTTCCGGGGTG
>NZ_JBMFOX010000103.1:0-2025 GCF_049969415.1 Hadarchaeum sp. (SeqCode) | reverse complement strand
GGATCGCCGCGGAGGGGATCGGGCGAGAGGAAGCGCATCATGTACGGATGGTACCACCGAGCGTGGAGGAAGTAGAGGTCATCGCTGAAGTCCGTGGCCGTGTTTTGATGCTCCAGCTCGTAGCCGGAAAACCACAGGGCCTCCATGCCCGTGGCGTTGATGGGAAGACCGTAGGGGTAAAAGTCGTACGTTTTCGCCACCGTCCCCGAAGCCGTGGTCACCACCCGCGGGCTGGCCACGTGGTCCGTGTGGTAGTACCACGTCCCGCTGCTTCCCACCATGGCCACCCGCGTACGGCCTACGTAGACATCATCTCGAGCCCAGCTCCAGCTCCCCGAAGCCCAACGGGTGTACGTCCGCAAGGGGTTTCCCCCGAGGTCCCGAATCCCCACCACCGCGGTGTTGGCTTTGCGCCGAGAAACCGGGAGCGCCGGCTTCCAGGCGGCAAGACGAAAAAGAGTTACCACGAAACGCTCTAGTTTTCGCGAAAAGAGACACACACGGCCGTCTGGAGCGACCCGGGAGCCAATCCCGCCCACGTCCAACCGAAGGATTCCGGCAGGAATGCCGGCACCCCCAGCGGCCTTCTCTGTGGCATCCTGCTTCGCCCCGGCCTGCGCGTGTGCTTCGGGGCGGGCAAGCGCCCAAGTCTTCCACTGGCCTCAAGCAGTGAACCGGCCACGTTGCCAGCGTTTTGCCGGCGACAGCAAACCAAGGAGAACTTCACTAAAAGCAGGTAACCCGACCAGTTGTACGCTCCAGTCTTCAGAAGTGCCGCGTACAATCACGCAAAGCCACTCACAAACTGACCTAGACTAATCGCGGCAAAAAGAACCCTAAGAGTGTTGCGTCTCAATCTAGGAAAGTATTTCTGAATCAACGGGATAAAAATAACTCCGTTTCGAGTAAGCATAGCCTCTAACCCGTTCCAGAACGAAAAGGCTACGAGGAATCGTAGACGCCAACACTCAGGTCCGGTAATCGCCTGGCACCCGCCAGCCATTGGTATGAACAAAAGGAGCATCACGGCGCCCATTAAGTATACCGAGCCGGCCACAACACCGTATAGCTCGCGCCGACGCCTGTAAAAGAAAACACCAGTGAGGATAGAGGGCCAGGTCGCCGCGAGATCCTTTTCCTTCCGCAGGCGAAAACTCCAACCGCTGAGCCACAGAAACGTGGCTCCGAGGGCCCACAATATCATCAAGCCAAGGTAATCCATCGGGCTAGGCATGATCTTTCTATCCTAGTAGCGCGTTACCCAGCCGGGGGGAAAGAAGAACGAAGGACCGAAATGAACCACGACTCCGCCGAATGCCCCACTACGCGTAAAAAGCACCTCCACTCCGGGAAGTCTCCCAAAACCGGGAAAGCCAAAGCCGATACCAACCTGTGGTGGGTCAACCGTCCTCATCTTATCGGGTGAGAAAAGATGGAGCCATAAATCGGCACCGACAACCCACGACTGCACGTTTTCGGACGTACCACACGCCAAATCACCCAAAGCTAGGGTTCCTCCACCACATTGCCCCCACTGGTCCAAGGAGAACGACCAACCTTTGTAGTACGCGCTCACCGACACCCCAGCGTCCGTGTTTTGTTCTACCCACCTCCAGAACCTTTGCCAGCGATTACCGAGGTCACTGGTTATTCCAGGCCGACCAAAAAACGTGTCGCTCGCCACATACCGATCAATGTACAGCTCGACAACATCCACCATCCACAAAGGAACGCCGAGCGTAAGTAGCGGGTACCGGTAAATTGTGCCTATGACCGTGACGTCCTCGTGGTACTGGCAGTCGGGGTCAGAGGTCGTTCCATCGCAGTAGCCGTCCTTCTCGGGTTTCGAATCCCCGTTAGGTCCTGTGCCCACCGCCGCCAGACCCCAGGGGTCCACGAAGTTGCGGGGGTTGCCCTTGACGTAGGCAAAAAGGTTCAAGCTCTGGGGGGAGCGGGGATCGCCGCGGAGGGGATCGGGCGAGAGGAAGCGCATCATGTACGGATGGTACCACCGGGCGTGGAGGA
>NZ_JBMFOX010000102.1:0-2043 GCF_049969415.1 Hadarchaeum sp. (SeqCode) | reverse complement strand
CCCGAACTTTTCGCCGCTACGGGTCTTCCCTTCGACTTCGGACCAGAGCCCATCTCCCGGGCAGCCAAAACCCTCCACCGCGCCTTGCAAGGGGGAGAATATTCCGCCACATTTCTGCATGGCCCTTGATGAGATTACAAAGCTGCGCGAAAAGTATGTAGACGATCTTAAAGCTAGGGGCATGATCAAGTCTGAGGTCGTTGAGCGAGCTTTCCGTCGCGTAGAGCGCCACAGGCTTCTCGAATCTTTTTTCTACCCTGACCCAGTGCAGCGTAAGTTTCGTGAAGTCAATTTTGATCCTGAAAATCCAGAACTCGAAATCTTAAAACTTATCTATTCCGACACTCCATTGGTGACCAGAATGGTCGACGGAATCCCCATCAGTTCAACCTCACAACCCGGGCTTGTAGCCCAGATGCTCGAGTTTTTGGACCTTAAACCTGGCCAAAAAGTGTTGGAAATTGGAGCAGGTACAGGTTACACCGCCGCCCTCATTTACGAAATCGTGGGTAAAGAGGGCCATGTCATCACCATGGACATCCAAGAGGACGTGGTGGCGCAAACTCAACGGCTCCTTCGCGCCGCTGGCTACGACCGGATCGAGGTGATCTTTGGTGACGGCTTCCATGGCTACTACAAAAATGCGCCTTATGACCGCATAGTTGCTACCGTTGGCTGTCCTGACATCTCCTTGCATTGGGTAGAACAGCTCGCCCCGGAAGGGTTCATGCTTATCCCCCTTCAGCACGGCATCGAAGGTCATAACCCGCTCACCCGGATTTGGATGGAGCAAGAGAAGATCCTTGGCAAGTTTGTTGGACCTGCCGGGTTTATGACGGCCCAAGGTGAGCTTGCGCTAGAACAAAAAGTTAGTTTCGAAGTGCGCCGTAAGCTTGTCAAAGGCCAGCCTACAGAAGAAAAGCCTCTTCCAAAACCATTGCGAGATTGGTGCAATCTTTCTATAACCCGCCGTTCCGAGTTCTTCTTGTTTGCTAGCATTGTTGATGGTCGGGCTGGTTGGGCTGGTATTTTTGAACCTGCAAAAGGTGCGTGTATATTGACAGAGAAAACCGTTTTGCTTTACGGGGATGCAGAAGCTCTCTACGCTGAACTAGTAGCGCTTGCTTCTAGCTGGGCTTCCTTCGGAAGGCCCGGGTTTGAAGAGTGGGAGTTGGAATTCGTACCCAAAGGCACTCCGCTTCCTGCTAAGCCCCGCGAATATGCGTGGATCATTCCCCGCAAGTTCACCGTGGAGATCGCGCAGTTAAGTCCAAAGAGGTAATCGAAGAAACGCTTGGCTTGGGCCTACGCCCCGGAGCGGAACCGGTTTTAACCCCCTTCTCGGCTAACGTTTCATGGGCGACCGGTAGCCAAGGCTGGAGTGTCGAGTACCGGAATACTGTTGACACGTTAGTCTTCCTTGGCCAGCCCATGCGCGGCTGCTCCCCAGAACACCTGGGTTGGGGTACGCCCCTGAGTCCGGTACCCCTGATGCGGTCGCTCTTCGCTCTCGCACCGGAGAAATCCCGCGAGCGACCTCTGGAGCTGGTGGGCGCGCGTGAAGTACCGCCGTCGGAACGCCACCCGCCAGTGCTCGTGGAGGATCGTCCCCTGTAGCCGCTCCACAAACCCGTTCGTCCACGCGTGGTGATGGTTCGTTTCTTGGGGCAGATCTTGTCCTGAGGCATCCGCCGTGGGACCGGTCACATGGCGCGGTCGCTGCGCATCGAGTTTGCAAGCGCTGCCTATCACGGCATGGCGCGAGGGAACGCCCGGCGAGAAATATTCCTCGATGTTCTGAATTAAACAAAGTTCCTGAATGTCATCCGGATCGCCAGCACGGCGGTCAAGCACCCCAGCCATGCCCGGAATAAGACTTAACCCCATGGATGACTCACTTTTTTGGTCCGTTGGGAAACTTTTAAAGTTCGGCAAACAATCTCAATTGCTGGGCGGCCTTGTAGCTTGCAAGAGGGGGATCAAATCCGGAGGAGGCGGGCGTTCAGGGCCACGATCACGGTGGAGAGGGCCATCAAGGCCGCC
>NZ_JBMFOX010000101.1:0-2083 GCF_049969415.1 Hadarchaeum sp. (SeqCode) | reverse complement strand
AAATAATTGCCCGATGAAATAATTCATCAAGGACAGCAAGGGGTAGCCGAGGGCAAGGGGTAGCCGAGGGCAATGCCCTCGGCTACCCCTACACCCGCCCGTGAAAATCCGTGTCCCCCAATCCTGGCAGTTGGGAACGTTTCGCGGGCCGCGTCGGGTTCGGAGACCCCCTCGGCGGTGAGGGCGACCCGACGGGTCGCCCCCACTGCCGTTGCGCCTTTACCGACGGCGCGGTCGAAAGCGGCTCCTCATAACTATTCTTTGGGTTTAAAAAGCCCAATGGATTACCTAATTGAAAAAACCAATTTGTCCCAAATGTATGTAACTTATGCAGGGTCTTGACAAATGGAGTTTTGGGTGATAAAATACGTTGGGCGGCGATTCACCATTCAATGAGCAAGCTATTTCAGTTCCCGTCTGGCGGTCATAACTCACGGAGACAGATACAGTGTATAAACCCAAGATTTTCATTGTCGGCGAGAACGAAGACAATCTCATCGCATTGGAAGAAGCAAGTTACGTGACTGAAGAAGTACTCCAGGAAGTATTGGCAAGGTATCCCGATCTGCTTCCCGGTGACCAGATTGATCCGGAGAATCCCCGGCGCTGGCTGTTCGTTGCTCGGGAGATGGGAATCCCAGGCGATGCGAATGAAGGTGGACGGTGGAGTCTTGACCTTCTCTTTTTGGATCAGGATGGCATTCCTACTTTTGTGGAGTGTAAGCGGGCCACTGATACGCGCACGCGCCGAGAGGTTGTGGCGCAAATGCTGGACTATGCAGCCAATGGTGTCGAGTATTGGGATATGGATCGGCTGCGGCAGGCCGCGGCCGAGACAGCCCGGAGTCGAGGAAGGTCCCTGGATGATGAAATTAGCAGTATGTTGGGTGAGAGTGAAGACGGTACAGATGTCGAAGGGTATTGGGAAAAGGTGGAGGCTAACCTGCGCAACCGACGGGTTCGGCTTGTCCTTGTTTCGGACTCTACCCCGAAAGAACTCAGGCGATTGGTGGAGTTTCTGAATGAGGAAATGAGAAATGTGGAGGTGCTAACAGTTGAGGTCAAGCAATTCCAGCGCGAGGGCGACCAGAAGCTGAGGGCGCTTGTTCCGCGGGTGGTTGGCCTCACTGAGACTGCCCGCAGTGCGAAAGAAAGTTCGTCGAAGCGCAAGAGACGCACAACTCGAAAGGAATTCCTGGAAAAGTGTTCTCCCGAAGCGCGTGAGTTCTTCCAGAGAGTTTTGGATCGTAGTGAGGAGCGGGGTCATGTCATCCATTGGGGTGAACTGGGATTTTCTGTCCGTGCTCATTCACCGAAAAGTGGAGGACTCGTCTCTTTCGCTTATGGATACCCTCCGGCCACATTCCAGTTTTACTTTGACAAGGACTGGAGAAGCGACGAAGAGAACGCTGCGGCGTTACGTGAAAGACTGCTGAATTTCGGTGTTTTCAGAGAAGCAGGCCAATATACCCTCACGGCCAGCTTAACGGAAGAAACACTGGTGCAGATGGATGATGTCTACGACTTCATCTTGGAGGAAATCAACGAACACATCGCGGCTCAACGTGGTCAATGAGTCATCGCCGCCCAACAAGTCGCTGCTAAGCCTAGATTTCGCACCTTGTTCGCACCTTGACAACCGCATAAAGAGCCGAATGGGCCTCCACGAGGTCGCTGAACGGCAAGAAAGGACGGCTTCGGGGCGCAGATTCCCTCGCCGCCGAGGATTTATCTCTTCGTTTCGACAGGCTCAACGCACCGCCGCGGTCTGGGAGCTCTCCTCCGGGCACCTGCTGACCGGCCCGATCGCGGCGTGACCGGGCTTACACGGCCAGCAGAAGCCGCACCCACGGCGTTCCTCCGGGTGACAGCCCCTGGCCTGGCCCAGGGAGCGTGAGCAGGGCAGGGTCTGCGACCAGGGCCGGCCGAGGCGGTGGCCAGCGGACTTCAACGATCTCGGCCAGGGCCGCCAGCAGTTGGGCCTGGTCGACGCTCACGGGGGTCAGCCGCACCAGGACCGAACCGTCCCAGCAGTGGGTCTCGATGACGGTCAGGTCCTCCAAGGTGGCGATAATCTGCCGGG
>NZ_JBMFOX010000100.1:0-2085 GCF_049969415.1 Hadarchaeum sp. (SeqCode) | reverse complement strand
CTCTCGGCGCTGATGTCCACCACCCGTGGGGCCCAGAAGGAGGTCATCGACCTGCTCGAGGGCATGGGTCACCGGAAGAACTTCATCGTCATGATCGGGGGTGGCTCGGTGGATGAGGAGTGGTTCCGGAAGACCCGGGCCGACGGCTGGACCGAGAACGCCGCCGAGGCCGTCGAGCTGGCCAAGAAGCTGGTCGCGGAGCGGAGATAGATGCCGGCGCCACCCTGGCGGATCAACGAGGTCCTCGAGCGCGCCGAGACCGGTCCCATCTGCACCGAGAAGGATTTCGACACCAAAATCCTCTTCCCCAACCTGAAGCGGGTGATCAAGGAGTACGACATCAGGTTCGACCCCGACCAGATTGTCTTCTCCGACGACTCTCTGGCGGACGACCTCTGGAAGGCCGCCTGGGATTTCTACCTTTCCGTGGGCAGCTACTGCACCAGCACCTACCGCAGGATTCTCTTCACCGAGGAGGAGATCAAGGAAGCCATGTTCAGCATGAGAAACGAGATAACTGTGGGTGAAGGCCAGGATGCCAGAAAATGGTCGCCGAGGAAGGTGGAGGACTCAAAACCGCCGGGATGTCTCTTCACCCCTGTGGGCCTGAGATGCTCCGAAGACCTATTCATTCCAATTGAAATGTCCTATATCAAAGAACCGCTGGCCGACGCGGTCTCCACCCCAATTCTGGAAGAGGTCGAAGGCATGCCGCTGAAAACCGGAGCACCATCGGAAACCCAGGGCGGCATGGTTCACGCCATGCTGGCGAGAGAAGCCGCCAAGAGGGCAGGCAGACCCGGGATCGCCATCGTCCTCACCGGAACCGCGCTACAGGCCGCCGCACAGATAGCCACCACCGCCCAGGATTGGGGGGCCAGAAAAACCGACATCAGGCTGGTCTCCATTATCAGCGAGCTCAAGATTGACAACGACCTGCTGACCAAGATGCTGCACTTCCACCAGAACGGTCACCTCTGCGGAACTCTCACCAGCCCGATGCTGGGGGCCTACGCCGGGGCCGAGGGGACCGCGGTGATCGGGGTCGCCTCACACCTGCAGGGTCTGATGGTCAACCAGGGCTACTTCACCTGCTATTTCCCCATCGACAAGATTTACTTCTGCAACACGATGCGGGAAATGCTCTGGGTCGTCAGCGGCACCTACCAAGCGATAGCGAGAAACTCCAAGTTCATCTCCGGCTCCAACGGGTTTGCCGTCGCCGGCCCCTGCACCGACATGGTCCTGTATGAGGCCGCCGCCCACGGCATCACCAGCGCCGTCTCCGGTGCCAGCATCCTCTGGGAGATGGCCACCGCCTCCAACAAGCACAAGGAGAGGACCACGCCGGTGGAGGCCAGGATGGCCTGCGAGTCCGGGCTGGCCGCGGTTGCCGCCGGGATGAAGAGGGAAACCGCCAACGAGATCGTCAAGGAACTGCTGAAGAAATACGAGCACAGGATAAAGAATGCGCCGCTGGGCAAGACCTTCCGCGAGTGCTACGACGTGGAGAGGAAGAAACCGACCCGGGAATATCTGGATCTGTACCGAAAGGTCAAGGATGAGCTACGCGATCTGGGTGTAGAATACCGCTATTGAAAACTCCCTGTCCAAGCTATTAAAAACTCAATCCAACCTTATCAGCTGTTGACCCTATGAAAATTGAACCAAGCTAGCGAAGCCGGAGGATCTCCTCAACCGCCTCAGCCACACCCTTTCCATGAGGGGAGCTGGTCACCCTCTGGGATGCCCTCTTAGCCTCCTCAACCGAGTTGGCCACCGCGAAGCTCATCCCCGCCACCTGCAACATCTCAACATCGTTGTAACCGTCTCCAATGGCTGCTATCTCGGCCAGTGGGACATTAGTAATCGAGGAAACCTTCTTTAAGGCATTACCCTTGTTCACCTCCGGCCTGCGCAGATGAATCGCCCATCCCGAATCCACCGCGATGACCTGGAGGTTCTTTTCCCGAAGGACTCTCCTCACCTCCTCCAAGCTGACCGTCTTCCTGATGACGACGCCCGTGAGCCGGTCGGGATCGCTCCGGGTGGTCTCTATGTTCCCGAAGAACTTCCTGAGTTCGG
>NZ_JBMFOX010000099.1:0-2136 GCF_049969415.1 Hadarchaeum sp. (SeqCode) | reverse complement strand
CCGTCCAAAAATACTTGTACGCCGTGAACCAGTTAGAGCGGCTAGTAAAGGAGGTGAAGCGCCGGGTCAAGGTGGTGGAGGTCTTCTGTGGGGAGGAGGCGGTGGAGAAGCTCCTGTACTTGGTGCTGAGGAGCCTCCCCGAGAGGTTGGAAGGCCGCAGGCTGCGAGGGTTTGCGGAAGTGTCGATGGGAAGCGACCATGTCGCTCAGACACAATAAACGGGGCACTATGTCTTCCCAATCCGAGGCTTGTTTGATTCGTCAGGCCATTTCTATAACTCCTGGTGCCAGGCTTGAAGCTCTGCGAGCCCATGCATTATGTCAGATATGTTTGGGAAGACCTGGCGATAAAGCTTATATAGCTGATCGTAACGCAAATGCCATTCCTTACGAGGATGGAAAACCATTTTCCCCTGGATCCAATCGGCAATGACGCGATGGCTTGGAATTAAACCGGTGGCAAGCCCTGCCAAAAGCGCGTCGGCCAAGGGAGCTTCAACGTTGCCCCGGAGCACCACCACTGGCCGTCCAAGCACGTCGGCCAGGATTTGAGGCCATAACTGTGACTTCGCTGCACCACCAACGAGCCGAACCTCCTTTTTCACCTGAAGCCCGCACTCTTCACCGGCCTCGATGCTATGGCGAAGGCTATAGGCAGCGGCCTCCAAAAAAGCTCGATAAATGTGAGCTTTTGTGTGATAAAGCGTCAAACCAATGATGGTCCCACGGGCTTGGGGATCCCAAAGAGGCGCTCTTTCGCCCATGAAGTAGGGAAGGACAAGAAGTCCGTCGCTCCCAGGAGGCACCTTTTCCGCCTCAAGATCCAGAAGTTGGTAAGAATCAAGGCCCAGTTTTTGCGCTGCTTCCTTCTCCTCCTGCCCGAAGTTATCCCTAAACCACCGCACGATGGCCCCAGAGGTGGCCGCCCCAGCCCAGGTGTATATTTCCTCGTAGCAGTTCACCACATGCGGCATGGACACAAGATTTGGTGATAGCCCTTCGCCTCGATGAATCACACCCCAACAGGTGGAGGTGCCCATCATGGCCACGTTGTCGCCTGGCTCGACAGCTCCAGCGCTCAATGTGGCCATGGGCGCGTCGATCCCACCGGCTATCACAGGAATCCCTGGGATGAGGCCGCATTTCGCCGCAGGTTCAGGAAGAAGCTCTCCTACCACTTCGGTGGAGGGAATCAACCGCTCCGGCATGAGCTCGAGCGGGATTGCCAGGGCTTGGGCCATCTCCTCAGACCAGCGGCGATTATGCAAATCAAAAATTCCACCAAGGTTTCCCGCAGAGGAAAAATCAATTGCCAGTTTTCCCGTCAAACGATGCTCTATATAACTTGTAGGGGGCACAAATTTATATACTCTTTTCCAGATTTCGGGTTCGTGTCGTTGGATCCAGAGGATTTTAGTGTAGCCGAAGTACGTGTCCACGTAATTCCCCGTGATCCGGAAAAGTTTTTCAAGGTCGACGTTTTCTTTGATCCAGCGCACTTCTTCAATGGCTCGGCGGTCCATCCAGATAAGGCAAGGCCGCAGGGGCTGCATTTCTTTGTCCACTGGGACACCGGAGCCGCCATAGAGACCGCTTAAGCAAAGCCCGGCGATATTGCGTGGCGAGACCTTAGCGCGGGCCATTGCCTCCTTGACCGCGTTGTAAAAAGCTTCCTCCCAAACCTGGGGCCATTGCTCGGCCCAAGAAGGGAAAGGTTGCTCTACAGAATATTCCTGAAAACCGGTTCCCAAAATTTCACCCTCAAGGTTTACGAGGACAGCCTTTGTCCCCTGAGTGCCTATGTCAATCCCCAGCAGGTATTTTTCGGACATTGTTTGAGCTAAGCGAAGATCTTATAAGGTATGTCCAACATTTTCGCCACCCAGACCAGCTCTTCCACATAGTTTCCGTAAACGCCATGGATGTGGTTGGAATCGTACTCCGCTAGCAGTTCGTCCGGCGAAACCTTTAGTTTTGCGAAAGCGTGGGGCCAGTTGACCTGAATTTCCCGAGCTTTTCGCTCCGCTTCTTTCTCAGGCAGCTCGATGAACTCGCCAGGAACGATGGCAAGCCAATATTTTCCATTTTTGCGGGCAAGGCGAGCCAAAGTAACTTCTCCGGGTGCAGCGAAGTGGCG
>NZ_JBMFOX010000098.1:0-2147 GCF_049969415.1 Hadarchaeum sp. (SeqCode) | reverse complement strand
CACCCCTTCCCCTTCCAAGAGGGCCCTCCTTCTTTCTCCTTCGGGCACTTCTCGGAGAACCCCTTCTTCTGGGACGACTACTGGGACGACTACTTGCCCTGGCTGAGGAGGCGGGGCTTCCCCCTGCGCTACTTCCCCCTGCTCCTCCTGTCCACCCCCCAGGACCCCGGGGAGCTCAACCTCCTCTCCTGGCGGGAGGCCAAGCGGCTCGGCCTTTGGCGCAATGCCGAGTTGGCCAGGGCCTGGGGGGCCTTCGCCAGGCTCCTCCTGGAGGAGGCCGTAGGGGCCTAGGGGATGCGGGGATGGCCCTAGAGCTTCCCCTGGGGGTTAGCGTTTGGTGGACGCGGGATCTGATGGGGACGGGGCTTGGCGGCCTTGGGGTTCTTCTTCCCTTTTCCTACCTCCTCCACGGTACGGGCCAACTTATCAGGCAAGCCCATCGCGACTTGACTCAACGTCGCGGTATGCGCTTCGCTAAGGGGTGGTTAGAATGAAGCAACTCATTGCAGCAGTTGGAGAAGCAGTTAGAGATTTGTTGACACGCGTGTCAGGGAGTCTTTATGGTGGTTTTGGAGCCAAATTTGAAGTCAAAGTGAAGCTTGAGAGACATCGAGGGTCGATTAGGTACTCTCTGGACTTCCATGAAGTAGCCCTTGGTTTGCTGGAAGAACTTGACTCCGAAGGGTGCCGACTGTTAAAAGAAGGTCCTACCTTGAAGAGTTTCTTAGAGGTAGCTATATTAGATATAACCTCCAACGATTCATCGCCTTTAGGCCAGAATGAGCGCCTTTTATATAGCTGGGAACAGCCTGGCTCGATCGCTCTAGCTAGGGCAAATACCCACAATAACGACTATCCCGTTATCTTGAATTACCAGCTGTCCTTGAAAGTCCGAGCCTCTTCTTTGCAAAGCCCGACTTCCGAGCCTTTCGAGATTAATCGGATCTCCCCTGAACCAGGATTACTTGGAAATCCATATCGTTACCGTCCGCTTCCTAAACCGCGGCATGTCTACTGCCCTGCCGTGAATGAATCCAGAGACATACTACATCAGATTTTAGTAGAGGGGGAGCATTGGATACCTTTCTCGGTACGGGTTCACAAAAGTGCAGTAGAGGTAAGGTACTTTCCGGATATGTGGGGTACGTGGCTTCTAGTGAAGGTGGGGAATCGTTCCTGGTACGTGTACCCGGAGCTGATGATCGAGCTCTGATGCCTTCATGTGCCGCCTCAGCGGTATGCTCCCCGTACACAGACTTTTACACGAGAGTTCTTCACACGACACCCTTGAGAAGGAGGTGACGGGGTGATCGCGGTAGACCGGTCTTTCCTGAGGACCTTTTACGCCGGTTTCCCCCAAACGGAGGCGGGGCGCCTCTTCGAGCGCCTCGTGCGCAAGATTCTCCAGGAGGTCCACCCCTACTGGTCCCAGGTCTTCCGGGAGGTGGTCCCCTGGGCGGAGTACGCCCGCCGCCGGGGCCTCCCCGCCAAGGACATCGGGGTGGACCTGGTGGGCTACGGCAAGAAGGAAGGAAAGGAGGAGAAGGAGGAGGTCTACGCCATCCAGGTGAAGCTCTGGGACAAGCCCCTCACCTGGAATGACCTGGGATCCTTCGTGGGCACGATCACAAGCCCCATCTACGGCTTTTCCCGGGGGCTCCTGGTGGCCCCCGAGGGCGTGACCCAGGAGGCGGAGAGGCAGCTCTCGCCCCTCCCCATCACCCTCCTCACCGAGGAGGCCCTCCTCTCCGGGGTGGACCTCGCCTCCCTGGTTCCCGACCGACCCGAGGAGGCCCGGCGGGCGGGGCACAAGCCCCTCCGGCCCTACCAGGAGGAGGCCCTGAGCGCCGTGGTCCGGGCTTTCGTGGAGGAGGGTAAGGAGCGGGGCAAGCTCATCATGCCCCCGGGCACGGGGAAGACCCTGGTGGCCCTCAGGATCGCGGAGCGGGTGGCGGGGAAGGGGAAGCGGGTCCTCTTCCTCGCCCCCTCCATCGCCCTCCTGGACCAGTCCCTCAGGGCCTGGGCCGAGGAGGCCTCCCTCCCCTTGCGCCTCTTCGCCGTGGTCTCGGACCCCGGGGTGGGCCGGACCTCCGAGGACGACCTTTCCGCCCTCTCCCTCCTCTCCATCCCCCCCACCACCGACCCCC
>NZ_JBMFOX010000097.1:0-2152 GCF_049969415.1 Hadarchaeum sp. (SeqCode) | reverse complement strand
CTGGCCTCGAGCTCCTTTTGCTTCCGAGGCTCGATTTCGGGGTCCCGCGCATCGGGTGGAAAATGAGGCCGCGCCCAGCCATGGTGGGCTGCTATCAGGTGCCTTGCCAGGCGAGTAGCGAGGCCGTCATCCCGGGGGTGAAAGAATCGGAGCGAGGCTAGTTCATGACGAAAGCCTCCGAGAACGCGAGGGGAGCGGTACTGCTTTGCCTTCGCCAGGGGTTTTGGTTCCTTTTCAGCGCAGGCAAAGAATTGCCAGATGCGGTGTTCCTTGCCGCGGTCGTGGATTTGAGCTGCCATCGTCAGAGCCTCTTCGAATTCTTCGGGCAATTCTAAGGCCTTTGCGAGCCTTTGAACCCACTTTTCGACATGCTCGGAATGTTCCTCGATGGTCAGTTGACCACCTGCGTGTTCGGCGTCTTCCCGTGAAGTTTCACGGCGCGGAAGGAAGAGGCAAAGGCTTTTGAGAGGCTCACCCTCCGGGTCGTGCTCCAGGGTCACCGAACCGAGCAAATCCCAAGTACCAGGGTTCGGCCACGATTCGCCTCTAAGCGTAAAGTAAGTGGTAAGCCCCTCGTCCACGCATTCCAGGACCCTTATCCGATCAGGGTCTCGTTGGGCCGACCCTTCCGCCACATCCTGCACTGGACCTTCGGCCGAGGCGTCAACGGCGCCTGTCTGTGGATTCAGTCCCCCGATTTCCACCGGAAGGGCGATGAACGAGAAATCCAGATCGCTATCGGGTGCCTCCAGGAGCTCAGAGAGAGTGAGCCAAAAGACAGTGCTTTGCGTTAGCACGGCGGCAGCGAGGCTCGCGGCTCGCTCTCCCAACTGTTTGGCCCGTTTTTCCAAGAGTTTTTTGGCGGCACGCGTGGAAAGGCGGACGAGCTCTCTCTGGGACGGCGGGCAAAGCTCGAACCAGCGTCGGAGGGTCTCTGGGCCGACACCTTGTAGAAGAGAGAGCTCCTGCCGCCAGAAGAGGTGCACCTCAGG
Source organism: Hadarchaeum sp. (SeqCode) (assembly GCF_049969415.1). Taxonomy (NCBI): domain Archaea; kingdom Methanobacteriati; phylum Hadarchaeota (SeqCode); class Hadarchaeia (SeqCode); order Hadarchaeales (SeqCode); family Hadarchaeaceae (SeqCode); genus Hadarchaeum (SeqCode); species Hadarchaeum sp. (SeqCode). The sequence continues at coordinate 1,160 of NZ_JBMFOX010000097.1, read as the reverse complement.
CTCTTCGGGCTCCACGCCGTGGATAACCTGGGCGAGATTGGGAGCACCCAAGGGCGGGCGGGAAAGACTAGTGGCGGCGAGAAAATCGAGGTGGATGTCCGTGAGAAAGGCGAGCTTGGGAACCGGGGAAAAGGCTTGCTGGCGTTCTTCTGGTGTAAGTTGGTTCAGGAACGTCTCAAGATTGGCAGGTGAGAGGTCACAGGGGTCGTGCTCCCGATTCCATTTGGCGAGAAGGGCCATGGTGGCTTCGCGAGGGACCTTGAGGGGGTCCTTGTCCTCGATTGTGTCGGGAAGGACAACATGGACCTCGGCTCTGCGGCCTTCACCGCCCCGGCGATTGACCCGCCCTAGGCGTTGAAGGAGGGAATCGAGGGTGGGGAGGTCGGTCACCAGATGGTCAGCGTCGAGGTCGATTCCCACTTCACCAGCGGAGGTCGCCACGAGGTACACGCTCTGTTGCACATCACCGTTGAAAAAGGCTCGCAGAACGGGGTTCGCTTTAAGCAGCTCATCGCGCTCATACCCGCGCATCGTTCCGGTCAACAGCGCCACGCGTTCGCCGGTGCTGTCTTTGAGGGCTTTGACTAACCTTGCCGCAACCTTCTCCTGGGCCTCCTCCGGCGATCGTATGAAAACCAAAACACGTTTTTTCTGTTCGGCAAATCCGAGGGCTATCTCCGTAATTTTTTCAGATACGGTCTTTGCGCTAGTCTCGTGCAAATGAAGAATCTTCTGGGCTGTGATTCGCTGTTGTATGACATTGTGGTTACGATCTTTGTCAGTCAGACAAAAGATTTCTCCGGATTGGCTGCGCAGCGATGCTGAGAGGAAGATCACGCGAATTGGTCTTGTCTCCTTGTGTTGTAGTTGTTTCAAACGGGCCAGCAACTCGGCAAATGCTGGGTCTAGGTGCGCCTCGTCATGAACGATAAGCGTGTCTTGACCGAGCAAGCCTGCGTGAGTGGCGCGTCGGCGGCGGCTGTCGCCGAAGCCGGCAAAAAGCAGCTTACTTCCCACCATGTCTACAGTCCCGACGACGATCGCCGGTCGCGAAGGGTCCTCCCGCCACTCTCCGTTATCGGCGAACTGCCCGCGTAGGGTGGAAATGGCCAGGGGAGGATCGGAAACCGCACACCGTCGCGCCAATACTGCCCGCGCAC
>NZ_JBMFOX010000096.1:0-2157 GCF_049969415.1 Hadarchaeum sp. (SeqCode) | reverse complement strand
CAGTAAACCTTGGAGGAGGGGACCTTTTTGATCGCAAGGTGGATGGAGTCGGCCCGTTTGCCGACCGCCTCGAGGTACGTGTTCGATGCGGCGGCCCGCAGGAGGTCCCGGGTGAAGTGGAAGCCAGAAAGGTTCGGTCCCTTCGGTTTCAGCTTCAGCGCCCTGTCGACGAACGTGTCGAGGGTTGTGAGCGTTCGGAAGACCTTCTCGCGGTTCAGCATCACACTATCACAAGGTAGACCGTGCGCCCGAGGTATTCCTTTGGGCAGTCGACCTTCGCGCTGTTGCCGAAGGGGGTGACCTTGCGAATGAGGAACCCCCGTATCCCGACGATCACGAGCCGCCTCTGGACCTTCAGGGGCACTTTCTTCATCGGATATCCTATAGATATCCAAACATAAAAGCATTGTGGTAACCCTAAATGGGAGGGGTGAATGAGGAAACTAACTCCTTTCGGAGATACTGACACGGCCGAAAAATTTAAATGGTATAAACAAGTTTATACGATGAAAGAAGAGCTTGAACTAAGTAAGAAAAAATTGATTCTATCCGTGGATGTAGAGGACATCATCAGAAAGGAAGTTGTCCCGATAGGGAACGGGGCCCATGTCATTTGCCCCAAGGAACACATTGGTAAAACAGTTTACTTGGTTGTCGTGAAAAAATGATCTGCTCGAATTGCGAGATCTGGGAGGAATACCAGCGTCTGAAAGCCGAGAACGAGCAGCTAAGAAGGGAAAAGGCTGAGCTCGAAAAGAGAACGGTAAGCTGAAGCGCAGGCTGGCGCTTTACGAGAGCGTCAAAGTTCCCCTGCCTAGGACGAGGCGCAGGGTCGTTTCGAGGGATACTTCTGAAAAGAGGTTCCCAGGAAAGCCTAAAAGATCCCCAGGGAGAACGAGGCCTAAGCCAGAACCTAATGTCGTGATAGCGCCGGAGTGGGAAAGCTGCGAGAAATGCGGGGCCCTTCTTCCCCCACCGGAAGTAGTAGATCATCACATAGTTGAGGAGATCTCCAACCCATCGCCAGGGGAGGTGATAGACTACCTAGAGCTCGGGGGCAAGTGCACCGCTTGCGGAACTTACAACGTGGCCGTGCACCCTGACTGCCCTCCCGTCGGGAGGTTCGGGAAGAACGTGTATGTACAAACGACGCTTCATAAATTCGAGGAGAGGCTCCCCCTCGCTAGGATTGGATCCGTCTTCGAGAGGTCGGGGCTTAAGATTTCGGCCCCGACTGAGCTCGAGCTCCTCTGGAGGATGAGCAACTGGCTTAGACCCAAGTACGAGGAGATCCTCTCGAGCGTTCGGAGCTCCAGAGTTGTTTATACGGATCAAACTGGGATCAAGGTCGACGGCACTGATTTTTGGATCTGGGACTTCGTCACCGAGCTGGAAACTCTATTCGTCATCAGGAAGAGGAAGTCGCAAAAAGTCTTGGAGGAGATCCTGGGGAAGGATTGGGATGGCACGCTGGTCGGCGATGGGCTGAGATCCCACCACAGCTACGCGCGCAAGAGCGGGGCGAAGATCCAGCGGTGTTGGGCCCACTTGCTTAGGGAAGCCAAGGAGCTCGGAGAAAAATATGAGGAAGCGAGGGCCCTCTCCGAGGGCCTGCACAGGATTTTCGACAGGCTCAAGAAGGCCCTAGAGGATGATCCTCCGCCTGAGGAGAGGGCTAAATTAGCCAGGACTGCGATGCGAGCTATGAGGAGATTGATTAACAAGCGCTACAAGAGCAGCAGGGTCAGAAAATTCGTGGAGAAGATGAGGAGGGGATACCCATTCTGGTTCACCTTCGTCACGGTGCCTGGAGTCGAGCCGACTAACAATAGGGCCGAGCGGGCGCTAAGAGAACTCGTCGTTCAACGGAAGATCATAGGGACGCTTCGCAACGAGAAGGGAATGCAGATATACGAGACCCTGCCCACGCTTTTAGCGACGTGGAAGCAGCAGGGCCTGAGCTTGCAGGAAGAGCTGTCAAATGCTTTAACAGAAGCCTGGCAAAATATGAGAGAAAAACGAGAGAAACCGCGAGGGGTGGCTTAAAGCTTAATAGATACATGTTACATAATTTAAAAGGAGCTCGGGGCTCAGTCTTTTAAAAAATAAGAGCTTAAAAATCCAAAAATTGTGATGGGGGCGGTGGCCATAACCGCC
>NZ_JBMFOX010000095.1:0-2165 GCF_049969415.1 Hadarchaeum sp. (SeqCode) | reverse complement strand
GCAACGTGGTCCCGGACGCCAACCCCGGCTTCCAGCCCTTCGGGTTTGCCGGGGGCTTGTACGACACCCACACGCGCTTGGTCCGCTTCGGCGCCCGGGATTACGACCCCCAGGTGGGAAGGTGGTCCGTCAAGGATCCAGTGGGGTTCTCTGGCGGACTCGTACTTCTTTACGGATATTCGGGAAACGACCCCCTTAACGGACACGACCCGAGCGGGCTTTTCGTTATCGACGATTCGTGCAACCGCTTCCGAGCCGAGGTGGAAAGCGGTGTGGCCTTTGCGTGCGGCGCTCTTCAGAAGCCGGACTGCCGGCGATTGTTGAAGACCTGGGGGGTTCTCGAATGTATGGAGGGGCAGTGCGGCCGCGGGCAGGGCCCTTGTATCGCGTGCAAGCCAGATGAAGTCAAGTGGTGCGCGGAAACGAAGTTCCCGATTTTTGGATGTACTCCGTGGATCATCCTTTCCTTCGGAAATACGAAGGACTGCCCAAAGGATGAGGGTAAGGGGGTCGGGCCATCTATTTTCCATGAGATGCTACATGGCTGCGGCCTAGGTGAAACCGGAGCAGTGATGAACGACGAAAAGAAACATCCAGGCCCGTTTTACCACGTTGTTTGGAAATGTACAGGTTTTAAGGAAAGGCCGCCTTGGTGGGCGAACTAAACGAGTGGCGTCCACAATGGTTTCGATGGCGCAGCCGACCCGTCGAAATGTGCTTTGGGCAGGCCTACGAAAATGGGCTTTCCTCATCCCTGCCGCGTCGGCGGTCCCTGTCCAGAAAATCCTAGGAGGGATAATTGACTCTCTGTTGTTTCAGAACATTGCTCAAGGGATCATCGTGGAACCACCGCATTGCCGGCCCCACTTTGGTGTTGATGCAGAGGCGATGATTGTTGGCCCTCCTCTGGCCGTGGTGGGTTGGAGTTTCGTGGAGTTCAGTCGCGCGAGGGCTCTTCGTTATGGCCACCGCCTTATAGCTATTCTTTTTTGTTTAATGGCGTTAATTGCTGTATCTTTTGCTGTGCTTTGCGTCAATGATTTGCTGATATTGGGTAAGTATTGGCTCCGCGGAGTTGTGTGGCCTCCTTTTGGCCCGATGGACTTCGACATTGTGATATTCCCCGGAGCGCACTGGGATCTCGTGTTTGGTGATTTTGGGGGGGCCGTAACTGCTTGGTTGTCTCTCTTTTTGTGCCTCACCGTTCTGGGTCTGTTACCTTCGACACTGCGGTGGTTCAACAAAAGCCTCTCTGAATTTAGGGACACGTTCCGCTTAGCCGACATCCTTTTTCGCCAACTCGCACCCAGTTGGTTTGCTAAATTAGGCCGCGCCCTAAGCGCAAGGCGCTGCGCGTGGAGAACTCTTTTTCTTCTGATGACAGCATCGGCAGGCGTACCCCTGGTGGGGTCGGTAGCATGGGCTCTGAGCCAAGGGTTCGCGGTTTCACCGGCAAATGCTCGGTTGATGGTTAAGGTAGGTAATAGCGAGCTCCTTAACGTTTCCTTCGCAGGTGCGCCCCTGGTGATGTCTTTTCTTGTTTGGTACATCACTTTTGTTTTACTTGAAGTCCTTAAGGGGGTATTCCTCGTTGTCGCAGAAGATATCGCCTACGAGGCAGTTTGTTGGCTGCAGATTGGTCTCGCGTTTGCTGCGTCTGTGCCATGGGCGGTCGTTAGCTTCGGTGCGTCCACAAAAGATCGTGTTTGGGTCATTGGTGCCGGTCTGCTGGTGTGGTTTTTCCTGATTGCCTGGGGATGGCGTGTCTGGATCGGGAGGTGGAAGACCTGCGCCCACCGCAATTAGCGAACTTGGGCGATTGACTAGCACGCCTGGGAAAGCTTTTATAAAAGGCTTAACCGGTTCAAAGTGGGTTTTGACCGGCTCGGAAGCCAGAAAAACCAATACTACGGCGCTGGTAAGCCCGCCATCTCGTCCGGCTCATGGGTTTTCCTACACGGTGCTGGACCAGCAAAGCGAATACCTTCCGCCTTCGGTGGGGAGCTGGGACCCGGCCACCCGGTACAGTTACGACGCCGATGGCCAGCTCACCCAGGTCCAGCGGCCCGATGGGGAGGTGGTGAGCTTCACCTACGATGGGGAAGGCAGGCTCACGGGGATATCCAGCTCTTGGGGGCTTGCGAGCTTCACCTACGACCTCAAGG
>NZ_JBMFOX010000094.1:0-2166 GCF_049969415.1 Hadarchaeum sp. (SeqCode) | reverse complement strand
AGAAAGGCCGCCTTGGCGTTGCCGCCTTCCTTGCAAAGCTGGTAATCCCGCAGGGCATTGGTCCGGATCAGCCGGAAAACTTTCAGTCTTTTGCCCAGGAGCTCCTCGTGGTCGAAGGCCTGGACTTCTTCCCGGTTGAGGTGTCGGGCCAGCTTCAGGTCGTTCCACACCGTGCGCTCGGAAACGCCCATGAGATCGGCAATATCTCCGGGGCGCATGCCGCCGATGTAGTGGCCCTGAACCTCCATGGCCCGAGCGATTTTCTGTTCCCGTTTGGACAGTTTCTTGTCCAAGTCCTTTCCCTTTTCCTGCAAAAATTTTTTCAGTCCGCCCCAATCCAGCCGGCGAAGAAATACCGCAAGGCGTCCAGGGCGTGATGTCGGCCCTTGCCAGGTTCGTGGACCATGTAACCCTTGAGCTCAGAGATCAGTTCCTTGCAGCGGTGATGGATCAGGAGGCCGGGCAGGCCGTCGGGCCTCACCTTCAGCCAGCGCCGCACCAGCTCCTGGCCCACCTCCACGCTGCGGTGGGGCGCCTTGACCTCGATCCCCAGGATTTCCGACAGCACCGCCCGTTTCTCAGGGTCCGAAGGATCGGCGAAGGCATCGGTGATCCGGCCGTAGCCAGAGGCCAGTTGCATCTCCAGGAGAGCCCGGCCGTTCTCCGCGGTGGTCCGGAAACGCTGGTAGTATTCATCCAGCACCAGAACCCGCTCGCCCCGGTCAATGGGCTGAATCCACAGGCAGGCGAAGGGGTTCTTGTAGCCGAAGTCGATGCCCAGGTAAAGTTCCCCCTCGGGCCGATAGTCAAACACGGCCAGGTTGCGGCTCATTTCAAATCTCCCGGCTTGATGTTCAATTTGGCCATGAACTGCCCCGCCGCCTCTTTCTGGAGAAGAGCCTCCACCGCGTGGTTCAGGGTGCCGTCGGGCAGGATCACCTGGCCCCCTTTGAGGGCTTTGAACCCCTCCATCACCACCAGATGCGGCAACTGGCTCAACGCTGCCCAGCCCTGAAAATCGATTAGAGTCTGCCGCCAGACCTCGTCCAGATCCACTTCTTCGCCGGGGCCGGGAGGATCGGGAAGGGTTCGCGGCACCAGGGGCCAGGTTGCGGCCAGGCGCAGGAGGTGTTTATCCTGGGCCACCAGCGCAGCTCCCTGGAAGTTGTCCGCCGCCCGGTACGGCAAAAGAGCCTCACGCCAGCCCATGATGAGCCTCCTCACTAATCGATTCAGAGGATTGCAGGGCTTCTTCCTTGATCAATTGCTCCAGGCCGATCTGGGCTAGTTCCATAAGCTTCAGGAAGGCGGCGGCGGAGTTCTTGATCTGGCAGCGCTTCTTGAGCCGCACGATGAGGTCGAAGAAGGCATCGTAGGCGTTGAGATTTGCCAGGTACACCGCATCCCCGGCAAAGGCCGCGGAGGTTTCCTTGAGTAGTTGGTCCAGGTCCTCCAGTTCCTCGGGGAGGAACAGAAAGCTGGTCAGTTTGTAGCGAAGACGTTGCTCGGTGATGGCCGCAAACTGGATGCCCTGGAGGGCCTTGAGGGTGTCGGAGTCCAGCCCGGCGTACATCCGGGCCTGCACGTCCTTGATGCTCTCCCACAACTCCTTCAGGATCACCAGGTCGTCCTGGCCGGCAATGGCGTTGTGGGAAAGCTGGATGGCCAGGCGCTCGTCCATGTCCTTTTCCCCGGCGATCACCAGCACCAGGACCTGCTCGACCCCGGCTTGCCGGGCGGCCATGACCCGGTGGTTGCCGGAGAGGACCCGGAGTTTGCCGTCCTTTTCCCGGTAGCACAGGGGCAGAGAGGAAAGGTTCCCGTCCTTTTTGACGTTCTCCACCAGGGTCTGGAACTGCTCGGCCTTCATGTAGCGGGCGTTCTTCTCCAGGAGCTTGAGCTCTCCTGGATCGGCCAACTCCAGCCGGTAGGGAAAAAGGTCCGAGAGCTTCTCGTTGAGCAGGTTCAGGACTTCTCGAACTTCTTCAGCCATAAAGAAATGACCTCGCTTAAATCCAGGATGCCCATATCCGTCTCGTAGACCAGCTTGCCAGGGTCCCTCCGGGCCAACTGGTAAAGGCCCCGGTACTTCATGGACACCGGCTTGTCGGTGAAGACCATGGTCCTGCACTTTGGTATCTCCAGGAGGAATTTCTCTTCCAACAA
>NZ_JBMFOX010000093.1:0-2191 GCF_049969415.1 Hadarchaeum sp. (SeqCode) | reverse complement strand
CTTGGTAGACCACACAAAGTGGTAGCGTATGCTATAGACCGCTGTTCCCGTGGACTTCCAGTCTTTCCTTTTCACTACCTTCATGGTAGCGTAGCCCTCGCTGTCCCGCAAGAGAGCGAGGGGGTCCGTGTATCCCCCCGAGGAATCGGGGGGGATTACTGCCCCCTCGCGCTCCCCCGTTTTTCTAAACCCCGGCTTCGTACTCCCCCTCACCAAGCTTGCGAGCTTCGAGGGACAACCCAAACTTGGCCTGGTACTCCTCCTTCACCGCTTCGACCAAGCTCTGGACCTTCTCCACCATGGGCATCACCTCGTAGTAGGCCACGGTGTGGTCCCGGGTGTGCTTTTCCAGGTTTCGGCCGATCTCCGCGAGAAGGTCCACGGCGTACTCGTAGTGGCGCTCTTCGGCGAGAGGGGTGATCTGGTGGACGAGGTGAGATTTCCCCTCGTCCGTTAGGCGCAGGTGGGCTTCCATGGCGGTAAGTCCCTGGTACTCCCCACCCCGCTCTACCCTGAAGTGGAAGTCCAGTTGCCCGTAGCCGTAGCTCACCATGAAATGCCCTCGCCCCGTTCCAGTGATGTGTTCGTAGTAGATGTACTCGATGTTTCTTTCCGTGTTGTCTGGGTAGGCCAAGGAAGGGGGATGAGGGGGAGTAAACTCCCTGTATTTGACCTTAACGTCAGGGCTATTGATGCCCAGAATTTCTTCTGGGTAGTAGGTGTGCTTCACGAGAAAAGGCAATGCGCCGTTCTTTATGGCCTCGGCCGCTTCCTCGGAAAGGGGCGGAGGAGGGTCCAGCTTCTTCAAGCCCCACCTCTCTTGCATCGTTTCTTCCCAGGCCTGGGTCACCCGCTGAATCAGGGGATCGACTCCCATCACTAGGTCCACGTACATGACATCTGGGGACCTGTGGGCGATGACGTTGACTAGATCGTAGATTTCCTGGGGACTTTTGTGTTTCAAGGAGAGGTAAAAGGGGCTAAATTCCCTGAATTCGGGGAGGGAGTTCCTGGTTTCTTCGAAGAACTTATCGAACCCCCTCCAGGAGTCCTTGGCGAACCCCTGGGCCTCCTTGAGCCACTCGAGCCTGGCCACGATGGCTTCAGGGGCCATGAAGTTCTGCTCCCACTCCTCCCTGGTGAGCTGGGTCCACTTGTGCCCCAAGGTTTCCCCGATAGCCGCTATGGTAGCCCCGGCCATGTAGAGCAAATCGCCCCGGGTGTACTCAACCTTCTTGTTCTCCATGCTCCCCTCCTAGGGGGATCGCTAAGTCCCCCTCACCTAAAGGGTAGCCGAAGAGCAAGAGGGGTAACGTTTCCGGAACAGGAAACCCTTGCCAGTCACAAGTTTCATGCTAAAGCTTCACGCTACTGCAGTCCGTTATAGCAAAAGTACGGGGAAGCGCGGAGCAAAAAATGACGTGGTTAAACTCGTGGTGAGCTACTGACGGCCAAAGCCGCCAGCTTCTTGCGGGCACAGCGCTGGCGGGAGCGCCGCCAGCGCCCCCACAGAGCCCGCTCCGGGCCCTGTGGAGGACCACCTGGACGGCGTTCACGTCCCGGTGGGCCCTATGTCCACAAGAGGGACAGACGTGAAGCCTCTCCGAGAGGGGCTTGGGGACGCTAGCCCCGCACGAAGCGCAGGTTTGCGAGGTGCCCTTGGGGTCCACTGGGCTTTCGTCCCGGGGTTTTTATTTTTCCTGCAGGCGAAAGACCTACTCGGGAAGCCCCTCGCCCTTTTCCCTCAAGAAACCTTTCACCAATATAATCTCCCACGAAAATGCTTTCTCCATTGTTCTTTCCACCCCAAGGCGCAGGTCCTCCATCGGCAACTTCCTCTACCCTCTACATCGGGGACGCCCGTGCGGTGCTCGCCGAGCTTCCCGAGGCCTCGGTCCACCTGGTCCTCACCTCCCCCCCTTACTGGACGCTCAAGCGCTACGAGGACGCCCCGGGCCAGCTCGGCCACATCGAGGACTACGAGGCCTTCCTGGACGAGCTGGACCGGGTGTGGCGGGAGGTCTTCCGCCTCCTCGTGCCCGGGGGCCGGCTCGTGGTGGTGGTGGGGGACGTGGCCGTGGCGCGAAGGCGCTTCGGGCGGCACCTGGTCTTCCCCCTTCACGCCGACATCCAGGTGCGGTGCAGGAGGATCGGCTTTGACAACCTGAACCCCATCATCTGGCACAAGCAC
>NZ_JBMFOX010000092.1:0-2207 GCF_049969415.1 Hadarchaeum sp. (SeqCode) | reverse complement strand
CAAGATATTTGGCTGAAAATCTGGCGCACCTTCCTCTCCCTGCTGGACGCCGAAGGCCTCCTGGATTGGGAGGAAGCCTTTATTGACGCCAGCTTCGCACCGGCGAAAAAGGGGGCGACTGCGTCGGCAAAACCAAGAGGGGCAAAGGCTCGAAGTGGCTGGTGGTGGTCGATGGCCAGGGTGTTCCTCTGGGAGGCGCCATTGCCTCGGCGTCGCCGGCGGAAGTAACTTTGGCGGAAACGACCCTGGAGACCGTCAAGGTCCCGCGGCGGGGCCGGGGCCGTCCAAAAACCCGACCCAAACGCCTCATTGCTGATAAGGCGTATGATTCTGATAACTCAAGTTTCGCACCAAGTAACAGTCGAAAGTTACTTATTTTTGCTTGAGAAGTAACACCTATATCATGGAAAAGGCTCCCGATTTGTGGTAAGTTAAGATCGTGTAATCGTTAACAAATACCACACAAAAGGAGCCTTCCCATGCATAACAGGAAAATTGTTCGCTTTCAAGGGCAAATCGAAACGGCCCTGAAAAATTTCCGGGCCGACCTGGAACTGAGGCTCAAGGAATTGTTTGCCGTGCTGCATATCCAAAGCCATCTGACCGCCGCCGGCATCCGCAAGTGCGAAGGCTTTCGCCCCGTGCATCTCTTGTTCGTCCTCACCAGCCTGGTGTTCCTGCATATCAAGACCGTCCACGACCTGCTCCAGCGACCGCTTACGTCCCTGTTTCAGGCTCAGAAAGACGCCTTCTACCGCTTCAAGAAAGCCGAATGGAGTTGGGGGCCTTTTTACCGGCGCTTTCTCGCCTGTCTGGGGAAGCGGCTACACTGGTCCGAGACCGCCCAGGCCAACTGCTTCATCCTGGATACCTCCGCGCTCTCCAAACGGGGCAAGCGCCTGGAAAATCTGAGTTTCGTCTATGACCACTCCCAGGGCAAAACCGTCAAAGGCTACGAGATCCTGGCTCTGGGATTGTTGACGCCCCGCAATTTCTATCCCGTGAACTTCGGCCACCATTTCTCCCACACCGCGCCGGCACAGGCCCCCGAGGCCCGGCCCGTGAAGACCCGGGGCGAGGTGGCCCGGCGTCTTCAGGAGGCCAGGGAGTTGACCAAACCGGCTCTGGCCCTGAAGATGCTCAAGGCCGCCCTGGCGCAAGGAATTCCGGCCCTCTACCTCCTGGTGGACGCCTGGTTTACTTCCCCCACATTCTGCCAGGAGGTCAAAAACCTGGGCCTGCACGTCATTGGCCGCTTGAAGCGGGACCGGACCCGTTATTATCGCGGCGAGGCCGGCTACACCCTGGACCAACTCTATCAGGCCCACAAACACCGCCTGGTCAAGGCGCCGGCCTTGGGGCTCTCCCTCCTCCGGGTGCCAGTGAGCTGTGGCCACGGCCTTAAGGGCGCCATCGTCTTTACCAAAGGCTATAAAGAACCCGATTTAGCAACCCGGCCCGGTGGCAAGATCAAGGCGGAGCCGCCCTGGGCCGCCTTTTTCACCACCGACCTCAGCCTGACCGCCGTCCAAGTGGTGCAAAAATATCTGGGTCGCTGGTCCATTGAAGTCTTTTTCAAAGAAGCCAAACAGCGCCTGGGGCTGGGCCAGGAGCAGGGCCGCTCCTTTGCCGCCCAGGTTTATTCCGTCATCCAGGCCTTTTTCCGGTACAGCCTGCTGGCCTACCTCCTGGAGCATGACGAACAGTCCCAGACCATCGGCGATCTCTTTCGCCAACTGGAAGAAGAGACCGGCAAGCTCACCTATCTGGAGCGGCTGTGGCAATACCTCGCCACTTTCCTGAAAACGGTGCTCAACACCTTGGCCCAATTTTGCGATCCAGGACCCCAGTTTCGAGCTTATCTCGATGCGATCACCAATACTTTCAACCGCTTCTCCCCACTTCAGGGGTGCGAAACTTGAGTAACCTGGTTGATGATGGCCCTGGCCGCATCCAGGGCCTCTTGCCGACCACCTGGGTTACGCCAAAATCAACCCTTCCGACAATGTCCCCATGAATATCGCGTATCTTACCACCGGCCTGGACTACGGTGGGGCCGAGACCGAGTTGATGCATCTGGCCGCCCGGCTTAAGGGTCGGGGCTGGCCAGTGCGGGTGGTGTCCATGCTGCCGCCCCGGGCTTATATAGAGGAGCTGGAAGCTGCGGGGATTCCGGTGGACTCTTTGAACATGCGCCGGGGCGTGCC
>NZ_JBMFOX010000091.1:0-2260 GCF_049969415.1 Hadarchaeum sp. (SeqCode) | reverse complement strand
CGCCCCGACCAGCTGGACGCCCTCACCGCCCTGGCCCGGAGGCTGAACCGGGAGCGGAAGGGGAAGGGGGAAAGGATCACGGAGAACACCCTCATCCGGTGGGCGGTGGACTTGCTGTTGGAGAAACTAGCTCAAGAAAAGGGATTGGGCATGGGGTAGATATGGGTGAAAAGCTCAGGGAACATTTACAAGAAATAGCCAGCCAAATCGCCTCATTTGAGGCTGAAGAGAGTCAGCAAAACCGTCCTGCAGGGTCTGCAAGCGGAGGTTCCCGCTTTGAAAAGGAGGTTTCCTCAGGGATAGCCTCCTTAGTCGCACTTCTTTGCAAAGAGAACATTGCTATACCCATGCGCGTTAGAAAGGAATTGTCTGGTCCTTTTCCCCGACGCTCAAAACTCACAGGTGACAATGTGGTTGCAGTGGAAAGTCTTTCAACCAGGCGCTTTATCGTATTTAACCTTGAGAATCTTGTTTTGGATCAAGAAAGTTGCCCTTATAAAGGGACCAAGACCGTACCAGATAACTGGCTAAAAAAGGCTTTTCTTGTGGAAGAGTGGTGTGATCCACGCATCGAGGATATAGAAAAGATAGGCGTAATACCGGATGAACATGAAGGATTGCCTTTTGCTGGACCGGCATACAGGCAAATCTACCGGGGCCTTAAGACCGAGTTTGATGGGGTGATCCTCTTTGTTGAAGGAGACCAGCTTCTTAGCAAAACCCTCGTGGAAATCAAATCTGCAAAATCCTCACGTAGGCGAAGGATAGATGGAAATGCCCACGAACGCTTTTCCTATCAAAACTTGGATTACGTTGAGATTGGAGCAAAATATTTACGAACGGAACTCCTTCTTCTGACTAATGACGCGTACATCCGCTATAAAAACAAGTACCACACAGGCTTCGCTGTCCATGCCCTCCGCCTAGGGCAAGCTTTCTCTTGGTATAGATTCAGCATGGTTAGTTCAGCTGGGCAATACCTTCGCCTGTTTGAAGGCTGGGTAGATTGGCTAGAGGGTAAGGGGTGAACCTTGATCAAGTATATCGGCTCTAAGCGCTCGTTGATCCCATGGATCTTGGAGGTGATGATAAAAATATCCCGGAGCTCTGGGGCAAAAACAGTCGCAGATCTCTTCTCCGGCAGTGCCCGGGTGAGCCACGCCCTAAAGTCCAGGGGCTTCTACGTGATCGCCAACGACTTTTACCACTACGCTTTTACAATAGCGAAAGCGCTCGTGGAAGCTGACCGGCAAGAATACCCCGAGGAAAGGGTAAAGCCCATTCTCGAACGCCTGTCCCAACTGCCCCCCAAAAGGGGGTGGTTCACCGAAACTTACTGCGAGGAAGCCCGCTTCTTCCAGCCGAAGAATGGAGAACGGATAGAAGCCATCCGTGAGCATATAGAGGAGCACTACACCCATGACCCTACCTTGAAGGCCATCCTCCTTAGCAGCCTCATCTTGGCCGCTGATAAGGTAGACTCTACTACTGGTGTCCAGATGGCTTACCTAAAAGACTGGGCCCCCCGGTCCTACAATGACTTGCGATTGGAGTACCCGCCCCTTCTTCCCGGACCGGGGGAAGCCCTTCTGGGGGACGCCATTGAGGTTGTGGAACAGGTTGAGGCAGACATTCTTTACCTAGACCCGCCTTACAATCAGCACTCTTACCTCGGCAACTATCATATTTGGGAAACTTTGGTGCTGTGGGATAAACCCAAAACCTACGGCGTGGCTAGGAAAAGGGAGGATGTCAAATACCGCAAAAGCCATTTCAACTCACGCCGCCTAGCAAAGGAAGCTCTGTCACGACTTCTAGCCAAAGCTAAAGCCCCGCATATTGTACTTTCGTTCAATAATGAAGGTTTTTTCACAGCTCAAGAAATAGAGGATTTGCTAAAAGAGTGGGGATATGTAGTTCGCCTTTCCAGAAGGCATAAGAGGTACATAGGCGCAGTGATCGGCATCTATAATCCCAAGGGTGAGAAAGTTGGGGTCACCTCGCATACAGAAAACACAGAGTTTCTTTTTGTAGCAACTCGCAGTCGTAAAGTCTACGATGAGTTCGTGCCTCTTTCAAAAGAAAGTGTAGTTCAGCCCTCGCTCTTTTAGCAAAACTTTACGAACTGTTTCCCTTGGGTCCAAACCCCACCACGTCCGGCAGCGCCCGAGCGGCCTCCTCCAGGCGCTTGCGGGAGACGTGCACGTAGACCTGGGTGGTGCTGATACTGCTGTGGCCCAGGAGCTCCTTCACCTCGTCA
>NZ_JBMFOX010000090.1:0-2275 GCF_049969415.1 Hadarchaeum sp. (SeqCode) | reverse complement strand
GGTTGTTGTCTAGGTTCAGAAACATGGTGGACACCCCCTATACTTGCCTTGTAGTACAAGAAGCGAAGCAAGGAGAAGTCATAGAAAAAGTCAACCCCAAGGCGTAAAAAGCCGGATTTATGTTTTAGGCAGTAGTCGAGTAAGCCCTCGGAGAACCTCGCTACCGGAGGGAATCTGTGATGAGAGAATGCCATATGCTATTGTGACTTCAGGGCCACTCGACCTCTCGCATCGGCCTTACGAGGCCTTGGGGCGGTGGCCCTCTTGTAACGGATGGGCATGACCTTCTCGCGGGAGGATATGTCCTCATCCCCCACGAAGCAGCCCTTCTCCCGGTCCACGAAGCGCACCTCGAACCCGTCTTCCGGATACTCATAGGTGGGGTCGTAGGGTTTTCCGCTCATGAGCACTCCGTAGATGATGTGGGTCATCTTGCGCATGGCCGACCCCAGGGCCACCATGCGATCCTTGCCCTCCGCCACCTTGGACCAGTAAAAGTGCTTGACGGCGTTGTCCCCGGAGCGAGGGGAGATGGCCGCAAGCACCGAGAGGTAGACCGCCTGGTTCAGGTAGCGGTTGCCCTTCCTTCTCATGCGGGGCTTTCCGAGCTTGGACTCCCCGGACTCCCGTAGCTCCGGGTAGGCCCCCACGTACCCCACCAGGTGCTTGGCGGAGGGAAAGCGCCCCACGCTTTTTATCTCCGCCTCCATCACCGCCGCCTGCAGGGAGCTTATGCCGGGGATGGTAAAGAGAGGGGTGGCGGGGAAGGCTTGGTAGAGCTCGGTGATCTTCTCTTCCAAGGCCTTCAGCTCCTCCCTTATGCGGAGCAGGTTGGCCGATAGGGAGCGCAGGGCGAACCCTATGCCCGGTCCGTGCTGCGAGGCGCAGGAGCGGGCGGCCAGCTCTTTCACCTCCCGGGCGAATTTCTCCCCCAGCCGGAAGCCCCTTTTCCCGAAGGAGAGGGAGGCGATCTCGGATACCTCCGCCCGGCGCACTTCGCAGGCGGTGGGGAAGCGCGTGAGCAGGGCAAGATATCTTAAGCCCGCGCCCCTCTTGACCTTGCCGCAGAGCTCCGGGAAGGCCTGCTTCAGGTACTTGTGCAGGTGATTTAGGTAGCGGGCGTGCTCGGTAGCCTTGAGCTTGCGGAAACGGCAGAGCTCGCAGAGGTCCATGTACTCCGCCGGAAGATCGGGCGCGGCCTCGGGCTCGAAGGTAGCCACGAAGCGGGCTATGGAGCGGGCATCTTCTGCGTCGGTCTTCACCCGGTCAAGCTCCAGCTCCTTGAAGCGCCTCGTCTGCAGGGGATTGAGGAGGGAGAGCTTCACCCAGGGAAGGCATCTCCTGAAGAAGGAGAAGATGTTGCGCCAGTAGATCCCAGTGGCCTCCGCCCCCCCGTGGAATAGGGCCTCCGGATACCTCTCCCGGAGCCTCTCCATCTCCTCCTGGAGGGCGCAGAAGCCCTCCAGGTCGTCGGGAATGGTGAGCTCCCTTCCCAGGGGTTTCTTGTTCTCATCGAGGAAACACAGCCTGTGGAACCTTCCCCCCACATCCAGTCCGAAGAAGATCTTTTCCACATCGCCTCCTTTCTTCTTGCCGGGAGGCCTCCTGAAGCCCGCGACTCCAGCCTTGCGCAATGATCAGAGGTCTAAAGCCCCAGGAAGTCTATCAGGAATCGGTCACGGGTTCCGGAGGACCAGTCTCCTTCCAAGGGTCCTCGCCCTAAGGAACCTCCGAGGCCTCCCCCGACATTTTGTTTGTCATTCTAAACGGAAAAGCCGCCCGCCTGGGGCGACTTTTTCTATACAAGGTGTCCAAATGAAGGGTTCAGTTGGAACCACTACCAGTATCTATCACACCAGGCTTCCCCGGCAATGGAAACTGGAGAGGATGTGCGGCGAGAACCTCTCCCGGGAGGCGAGAAGGAGGCTGCGCTGGATGGACCATTACCGAAGATGCGGCAATGCCTCCCTCACCTGCCGCTACTACGGCATCTCCCGCACCACCTTCTACAAGTGGTGGCGGAGGTTCAAGAAAAGAGGCCTCCCAGGACTGGAGGAGCTCTCCCGGGCCCCCAAGAGGAGAAGGGAAAGCGCCATCCCCTGGGAGGCGGTGGAGCTGGTGGTCAACCTCAGAAGGGAGTACCCCGCCTGGTCCAGGCACAAGATAGCGGTAATCTTAAAGAGGGACCACGGCATCTCGCTATCCTCCTCCTCGGTGGGCCGGATTCTCAAAAGGAAAGGCCTCTACGAGGAGCGCCAGGCGAAAAAGAGGCGGG
>NZ_JBMFOX010000089.1:0-2282 GCF_049969415.1 Hadarchaeum sp. (SeqCode) | reverse complement strand
CAGTGGTTTGTGCTGGGAGAGGAGTATCGTCGGGCGCTGCCGGTCTTTTTGGTGACTGCCGGTGCGTTTGCTGCCGTGGTCTTCCTAGGCCTGGGAACGATGCTGGTACATACCATGATGCGGCCGCAGGTAGATGCATGGGTTAACGTCGTGAGGTTGGGGTTAATGGTGCTTCTGGCCTCCATTCTGGTACCATCATTTCACGCTTTAGGCGCAGCGGTTGCCTATGCGGTGCCGGTGTTGGCCGGTGAGGTGTGGATGTTTTGGTATGTAGAGCAGAAGAGCAGTGGAGGGCTCTAAGAGGTGCGCGCAGTAAACGCGAGAGTGATAGCACAGTCTTTGCTATGGTACGTCCTTGCGCTCTGCGCGGGAGCTATGCTCTATCTCCTTTCCGTGCTGGACACAAGGACACTTCTTATCTTTTTAATTGCACTCACAGGAGTCTTACCTTTGGTCCGTACAACGATTACTCGAGGTGGCGATGCACTCTCGCCCATGGTCCTCTTACCCTTTACCTATACCCTCTATGCACTAGGCCCACTTCAGGCAGCAGCACAATATTCAGAATGCACAATTATATATTATCTCCTTTTGCAATTTTTGGGGCTGCTCGCCATGCGTTTAGGATTGCATGTGGCCACGAAACGAAGGCACAGTCCCGGTGTTCATCATGCCTTAGACTCGTTGACAGGGGGCTCGAAGACGCTGTGGGCGCTGACATTCTTAAGCGTAATGCTTTTGTCAGCCGTCTCTTTGGTAACTTACCTTGCTGCGTTTGGCGGGCTGACGGGCTATATTGAGGTTGGATACGGAGGGCGTTTCTACCTCGTTTTATGAGAGGCAGAGGTTATCGGAGCAGGCCTTGAGTGGTGGCTTTTGGGCGCGGTTCTGGTATTGTTTTACGGCATCAAGCGGCAATCCAAACTGTTTTTGCTTGGCGGCATTGCACTTTTCGCGTTCGTTGCCGGCATCGTACTGCTGACAGGACGGCGAAGTCAG
Organism: Hadarchaeum sp. (SeqCode); assembly: GCF_049969415.1. Lineage (NCBI taxonomy): Archaea > Methanobacteriati > Hadarchaeota (SeqCode) > Hadarchaeia (SeqCode) > Hadarchaeales (SeqCode) > Hadarchaeaceae (SeqCode) > Hadarchaeum (SeqCode) > Hadarchaeum sp. (SeqCode). Next base: position 1,283 of record NZ_JBMFOX010000089.1, on the reverse strand, counting down.
TTCCTATATCCTTTGCTGTTCGGTCTCGCCCTTTTTCACTACGGCCATAGAAGGTTTCCCTCGCCAGCAGTTACTGCTGCACTATTGTTGGGAATAAGCGCGGCTCAATACTACGCTTTGGCACGGGCTTTCTTGCCAGAAGGGCTGACCTACGCTTTGTCTCAAGTCTGGTCATCGGTAGCAAGAAATCCTTACCTTGTTGCTCCATGGGCAGCCAATGAATTCCGCATGCCGGCTGCCTCTTTGTTGGAGGTTCTTCATTACGGCGGACCAGGGCTATTGTTAGGGCGTTCCTACATAGCCTCCTTGGGAGCACCTATTCCTTTTGTGGCGCGACTTTTTAGCCAGGTTAGCTTCGATCTAAACGAGTGGCGGCTGAGTACGTTTTATCCAGACATCTTGGCGGCTGGTGGGGGGCTCGCGTTCTCACCCGTTACCGAGGCATATGTGAACTTTGGGGTGATAGGCGTTTTCCTTCACCTGTTTCTCTATGGGTACATAATCGGAAAAATATACAACCGTCTCCTTACTAAGCCGACTTGGCCAGCCTTGCTTCTTTTCGCCGGCAGCCTCCCAGTGTTTATGCTAGACGGAATGCGTGTATCCAGTGCCTCTTTTGTGTGGAGGTGGGTGCGCGTCTATCTTATGCCATGGATCATCTTTATTGTCCTGAAGGCATTAGCCCCCGGGCAACCCAGGCGAAGCCGTACTTTGTCAAGGAACGAAAGCACATGAGAAAAGCGCGTGTCTTGCACGTGAGACCCTGCTTCAGCGGCAGGCGAGGCCATTTTGGTTGGAGTTCTTGTCAGTGGCTTAACTCTGGGCAATTTGTATTGGAAATACTTCTGGTTGGCATTTAGCTTGATCTTAGTTGTGGCCAACGCAGAGCGCCGTGCGAACGCCGATAAGACCTTTGGAAACACAGCGAAAGGAGGCAGATGTTATGGTATCAGATGAATTTCTAACTTCTCTCTCGTTCAGCGCCGTGATCCGTTCAGTTGGCCATAATCTGCATCTTGACTATCTTCTTGAAAGCCTAAGAAACCAATCCCTACCACCTGCAGAGATCATCATCGTTTTACCTTACGGTGTACCAGCTTGGGACACACCTGTACCAAATACCCGGTTCATCCATAGCCCTCGGGGGATGGTTACGCAGCGTGCGGTGGGTATTAAAGAGGCAAGGTTTCGCTACTTGCTGTTACTCGATGACAACATCGTTTTTAGGGATGTGGAAGCAGTCAAAAGGCTGTTTTCAGAGATGTTCCGATATAATGCAGTCC
>NZ_JBMFOX010000088.1:0-2293 GCF_049969415.1 Hadarchaeum sp. (SeqCode) | reverse complement strand
GGAGCGCTCTATCCTCTGACCTAAAATCTTGTCATATGTTTTTAGCTCAAGCAACTGTATCTTTGCCATCTCTATTATTCGAACTAGTTCGTCTGTATACTCTACCGCCCCACTCATCAATGTTGAGTACCAGTCCACAAGCACTATATCGTCGTCCGAGTAGCTGAGGTAAAGTTTAAGTGCGTCCTTGACTTCTTTCTCCCCCAGCGACCTCCAATTCTTTTCCCCTCTCAGCACCCCCGCCACTGGTTTGGCATATCTGCCCAAAAAATCTTGGGCCCCCAAAGATGGCTCTGATTCCGCTATGAGGATTAATGTGTAAATTTCGGGCCGCTCAAATGCAGGGTATGGGAAGGCAAGAGCCGGCTCAACTATTTTGGATAACTCTTTGAACAGCTCAAGGGGAACTTCGTCGAACTCCATTTCCTTTCCTTTTATTTTAACTCTCCGCTCGTTGAGCATCACAAGCTTTATTAGCCCGTCAAAACTTAAGTTGCGGAATTCTATGATCGAATAGATTCCTATGACCCCTATCGGAAAAATTCTTCCCTGAAAGGTCATTTTATGCCCGTCTACCTTTTTTGCTCCCAAATCGACAATAATTGGCTCGAGCCCGATCTCCTCATATTTTGGGGCGAGAAAACGGGCTTTCTTTCGATGAAGCTCAATCAGGTTAAGTCTTTCCTTTGGCACTTTTTCGAGGATTAACTCTCCCCCTGCATCGTAGAAGTACTGAAAAATTACGCGCCCTGTAAAAGTTGGCATTTTCTCGGCTTCCATAACATCATTCTCGAAAGAGTTTATCACCTGCATGGTTAAATCATTAGCTGGCCCAAAAATTTTTCATTTCAAGAGGGTGTGGGACAAAATTCGATAATTACTTTTTCAGGATGATCACGTAGGCTCTTTTGCCGATGTATCTTCTCGGCGCATCCACTTTTGCACTGTTTCCTATGGGTGTGACCCTCTTCTCGTAGAAAACTTCTACTTCGTCCGTTAGGATGATTCGACCTTCAAGTATTTCGATTTTTCTTCCTCGGCTTCCGCCGAGAGTCCGTGTTTTCACGTTGGGCATATATCTCTCAATTAGGTTATCCATGGATAGCCTTAAATATCTTTCGGGTGATATGCTATGGGGAATCGATGGTGCTGAAGACCAGACACGTGAGAGCCGTGACGGAGATGCTTGACGACATAGTGAAGGAGTACAAGCTCGAGGTACCCAAGCGGGAGAGGGACTGGAGGACCTACGAGCAGAGGTTGATGGTGAGGATAAAGGGGGCGATCGAAGAGCTTGAGCCCCTTGTGGAAGAGGCCACGGGCTCTATCACGGTCGTGAAAGCACAGCGGAGGGGAAGGAAGCCCGAACTCACAATAAAGCAAAAAACGATTCTCCTGCTGCTCAAACGACTGTTTGACAGGAGCAACCGGGAGATGTCGACCCAGCTTATGGCGTTCAGCATGTTAACCGGTATAGACGTGAGCTACAAGACCGTAGAGCGCCTTTATTCCGACGAAGAGGTGCTTTTGGCGCTACAGAACCTCCACGTGCTCATCCTGAGAAAGAAAAGGGTCGTCGACCCGGACTGCTCCGGCGATGGAACGGGATACTCTCTGACGGTGAGAAAGCACTACGCGACGGAAGCGCAGAAGCTCAAGAACAGGGTGAAGTCTGCGAAGAAATCCTCGAAGAAGAAAGAAAAGATGGGATTCATCTATTCATTCGCGCTCATGGATCTAGACACCCGCATGTACATCGGATATGGAACGAGCTTCAAAAGCGAAAAGGACGCTTTTCTGAAGGCGATCGAGATGGCGAAGGCGGTGGGCATCGACAGCGTGAGGCTGGACCAGTACTTCAGCGACCAGAGCTGCGTGAAGCTCTTCAAGGAAAAATTCGGAGAGGTGACTGTGTACCTGATCCCGAAGCGCAATGCGACGGTGAGGGGCCCGTGGGAGTGGAAGCAAATGTTGAAGCGGTTCGTAGAAGACCCGAAGGGATACCTTCGCGAGTACTACCGGAGAAACCAGTCCGAGAGCGGAATCTCGGAGGATAAGCGCAGGTTCGGATGGAGGATCGCGCAGAGGAGGGAGGATCGAGTTGATACGGCCGCCTTCTGCGCGGCGCTGTGGCACAACTTATTCTGGCTCAAGTAGCGCGGAATTTTGTCCCACATCCGGGGCTACAAAAACTTTTTTGCCATGGCTGCGACCCTTATATTTAGAGCGAGATGACCCAGCCAGCAGAACTTCTGCCCGCCGCCCTTGCAGTTTTTGCCTCCGCCATCGCAAG
>NZ_JBMFOX010000087.1:0-2332 GCF_049969415.1 Hadarchaeum sp. (SeqCode) | reverse complement strand
CATTATGGATCGGATAAGAACACTTTTCACGGATCCAAGGTCTCAACAAAACCCCCAAACGAGGGCCCATCGCGCCTTATACTGTTTCTCCTCATAATGAGACTCCACAGCACTATGTCGCTTAGACAAGGTCTCCCTTGCTTTGCCTAACCTCAGATGTCATGTTCTTAACTTGCGTTGCCGCGTCTACCATAATGGTACAGGAATATTAACCTGTTTCCCCTTCGTCCCCTAGTAATTAGCTGGGGCCTTAGGACCGACTAACTCTTGGCTGACGAACGTTGCCAAGAAAACCGTGGGCTTTCGGCGTACTGGATTCACACCAGTATTTGCTGCTACTAACTCCAGGATATTTATTGCAATACACTCCATTGGAACTCACGTCCCAACTTCTCTGTGTACCGCACACCTCCCTACCGGATCACACCTTTCGGGTGTGCCCTTGGGTCTCAGCATCCAACTTAGTCCCGTACATTTTCGGCCTGTATATTTCTCCCAACAAAGTTGGTGTCGAACGGTCCGCTATTACGCGTTGCTTAGACGATGGCTGCTTCTAAGCCTACGTCCCGTCTGTCTAGAAATATACATTCCTTGTGGCTTCACACTTAGTTGGAGTTTAGGGGCTTTAACCCAAGACTCGTTCGTTCACGTCACGGCTCATCAGCTTACCCGATGAAACCCGACTCCCCACTTCTGCGATGATTGTAGATTCGGAGTTTGACAAGAAAGCAGGCTCTTTCGAACCTATTCTTTCTAATCAGTGCTCTACCCCACAATCCATCTCCATGAGGGTCATCCTGAGGGATGCTTCGGGAGGAACCCGCTATCGCGATGCTCGATTGGACTTTCACCCCTACACAGGAGTCACCTAAGCAGATATACTAGCAATAGTTGCGGTCCTCTACCGATCGTTAGATCGGCTTCAACCTGCTCCAGTGTAGATCGCAACCGTTTCGGGTCAGATACTAGTGACTTAACGCACTTTCGTACGATGCACCTCGTTCAGCACTACGTGCAATCGCTTTCGCTTCGCCTCTCGGCTCGCCACTACCATCTACTCCCTGGATCTTGATTCGAGAAGTACGTTATGATACTGGTCCAGAACCATCGTACAACAGTTTTGCAACTGCTTCCTTTTGGTTCCTTCGTCCCTTTCATACCATAACAACCTGTGACCATTCAGTTTCAGGCACTTTTAACCCCCCTTTTCAGGGTACTTTTCAACGTTCGCTCACGCTACTAATTCGCTATCGGTCTTGGATTACCTGTTTAGAATTGGATGTTGCTCCACCCAACTTCGTACTGGATTACCAACCAGTACTACTCTCATCGTTGCCCTCCTCCGCTTTTTACTTACGGGGCTGTCACCCTTTTTAGCGCAGCTTTCCAGCTGACTTCAGCTCCAGCAAAGGATAGTTGCAACGCCCACATCTACTGCATGTTGCCATGCAGCATTCGGTTTGTTCTCTCCGGCTTTCGCTCGCCGTTACTTACCGGATCCCAATTGGTTTCTCTTCCTGCGGCTACTAAGATGTTTCAATTCACCGCGTGTTTACCCATTTCTGGGCGCACGGATATCGACGGATCAACGCTTGCTTGCAGCTACCCGCCGCTTATCGCAGCTTGCCACGTCCGCTTGAAAACCAAGCCTGGCCATCCTCTGAATGGCGTAGCACTCACAAATACAGTGTTTTTCACTGCTTCGTGTCTTTCACTCAAACATATATTCGCATGATGCCCGCATCATTCATTCGAATGACGCGAATGGACTCGGCGTGAATTACGCACAGCCTCCCTAAGGAGACCACGTTTCGAACACGCAGCCTCCTCCTGTCTTGGAGCTTCTTTGCGAACTTTCCTGCTAAGAAAGCTCTTGCAAAGGAGGCGCTCTACCATTGAGCTACGAGCCCATAATATACTTCAGAATTCATTTACAACATTCCGTGCCTTGCTTGATGCGCTATAATTATGAAATTATAGTGAAATGGAATTGTGCACACTTTTCCAATTTAATTTAAAATTGGAGGTGATCTATCCGCAGGTTCCCCTACGGATACCTTGTTACGACTTAGCCCCCCTCATAAAAACTTGGCTCGAAACCATCAGTTTCCCAATAGTGCCTCACCAAGTTCTCACTTGGGTGACTTGACGGGCGGTGTGTGCAAGGAGCAGGGACATATTCACCGCACGATTCCACATTCAACAGCCAATTTTTCTAAATTTTTAGTAGATAAAACACAATCAAACTCATTTTTTAATATGAAATTTTCAGTTTTAGTTAAATTAGCATCAATAATTACAATCATTTTTATTTCGGGAAAATTTTGTTTTA
>NZ_JBMFOX010000086.1:0-2348 GCF_049969415.1 Hadarchaeum sp. (SeqCode) | reverse complement strand
CGTTCGACGCATTCAGATGGGTTTTATTTGAGTCAAAATTTTTCATTTGGCTTAAAAACAGTTTATTCGTTTATTTGATTACTTTGTCAACGAGTTTAATTGTGATAATCCCTGCTGCATATTCTTTTTCCCGATTTAAATTTAGAGGAAAGAAAAGTTTGCTTTCTGGCTATTTTATCTTATCGCAGATAATGACTGGTATGGGCGTAATAGGCCTGATCGCTCTTTACTCTCTTCTTTTAAAACTGGGAATGATTAATTCTTTATTGATACTGGGGCTAGTCTACACCGCCTCCTTGGTTCCTTACATTAGTTGGTATTTAAAATCTTATTTGGATACGATACCCACAGATTTTGATGAAGCCGCACTTATGGACGGGGCATCGTTTTTCCAAAATTTGAGGCATGTTATATTTCCTATAGCCAAACCTGGAATTGCAGTTGCAATAATCTTCATAACAATAATTACATGGAGTGAATGGGTACTAGCTTCAATTTTGCTGGGATCAGAAAATTTCACATTAGCGTTGGGTCTAGTGAGCCTTCAGGTAAGATGGGAGACTCCTTGGAATTACTTCGCCGCTACATCGATTTTATACGCCATTCCCATAATGGTGATTTTCACATTAGCTCAACGATATTTAAAAGCAGGTCTAACTCTAGGTGGAATAAAACAGTAAGATCCGAGAAAAATCCCGAAAGATAATTCAGAGTGTGAAATGAGTAGAAAGCCCAGCATGTGCCAAAGGGCTAGTCTTCAAGTCCCCTTCGACTTACAAGTCGACACCGAGTTATCTAAAGTCAACCTTCGGTGACATCAAACCCCTAGTGAAGTTAGTGAAAAAAGTGAAAAAAGGTACAAAAAATAATAACTGAACTTTGGCAATTTTAGCTTTTTAAACCTCCGGTGAGCGTTTTTACACTTCTCCTCATCCTCCTGAGCTGCTTCCTCGTCGAGGAAAGCACCCTCAGGATTTTGCCCGGGTCTTTCACCTGCTTCCCGATCTCCAACACAGCCTGGATAAAGGAGCGGAGGATCTCCGCGAACACACGCCTGCACGCCGCGCCTATCGTATCCAGATAGACCATGGCCTTTCCAGCGGCGCGATCCACAGGACCCAGGGATAGGAGGGTATGCGCGATCAGAATCATCTGAAGGTGACGTTTTATGCCACCTATCTTCCGAAGCTCGTACTCCTCCATCCCCAAGTTCTGTTTCGCGTCCTTGTAAAAAGCATCTACCTCGGAGCGCCTGGCGTAGGTCCGCATGATCTTCCTCAATTCCCAGTCCGAGCGGTTGGTACAGTAGAAGTACGGGTCCTCCATTTTCTCGAACTTCTCCTCGGAATATGAGACAACCACGCGCGTTCTCTTAGCGAATCCCTCCAGCCGCACTGTCCTCGAGCACGCGTAGTAGACCTCCTTGGTTCCATCCTTGTGCTCGAGCACGACCCGCTCGAAGTCCTTCTTCGGCAGGTCCCTCGCCCACTCGGATATCGGCCGCCTTCCCTCTGAGATGACGATCCTGTTCGATTTGCACCGGGTCACCCAATCTTTTCCCAGCCCCTCCAAAAAGTCGACGAAATCAACGCTGAAGTACCACGTGTCGAAGACGACGCACGAGAAAGGTATCCCACGTTCCACCGCCTGCTGAATGAGCTCCTGGGCGAGCTCGGGCTTGGTCTTGAAGTTTTCCCCAGCCTGCTCCTCCTTGAGGTATAACCTGAAGTCCAAGGGAAGGCTCAGCCACCGCTTCACGTAATGGCTTGTGACGAGCTGGTGCCCCCACACCGTTTTTCCCTTGCTGGCGTCGTAGTGCCAGCCGGCACCCTCCATGTGTTTCCCCACATGGTGGGAGATGGTGTCGTCGATGATGAGGGTTCCTCCCCCGAGCCCGAGCTCTCCGAGCCTGTCCCTCACGAACTCGTGCCTCCTCCGATCGAGTTCTTCCTCGCTCCAAGGGGAGTCGGTCAGAAAGTGGTTCAACGCGCTCTGGTCGCAGCGAGCGAAGAGGCTGTCGTTGATCCCCTGCACCGTGCGGTTTGGGCACACCATCAGCCCCGTCACGTACTCCCCGAAGTGCCTCAGCTGAGGCTTCGAAAAAACCTCTTCAAAAATAGACATGCCAAAACTCACCACGCTTGGGTGGCCGACTATGGGCAACATTCCACATCACCTTTTGGGATTGTTCACCCCGCCCTCCTCGTCAGCCCCAAAAGGTGATACCGAGATTTTTATCTCGCCTCAGGGTTTAAAATTTGCCAAAGTTCAGTAAGTTATTAAGATTCAAATGGACCTAACACCACTACTAACGACATTTGGTATAATCGCCCTCGCTGAACTGGGTG
>NZ_JBMFOX010000085.1:0-2427 GCF_049969415.1 Hadarchaeum sp. (SeqCode) | reverse complement strand
CCCGAAGGCGCTGAGCTAACCGAAAGGAGGCAGGTGTCGAAGGTACTACTAGTGAGGAGGGTGAAGTCGTAACAAGGTAGCAGTACCGGAAGGTGCGGCTGGATCACCTCCTTTAACGGAGATTAGTTGATGATCCGTCATCATCAACAAAACACTTCTTTTTCCTAGATCGCATACAATGCATCAAAACATTTGCATAGAAAACGGAAATGGTAGAATGAAGTAGAAGGAAAGCCGAATTAAAGAAAGCTGAGGTAATCGAAGCCGAGAAGGAAGGGGCAAGGAAGAAAGGGTCAATAGTGGATGCCTAGGCACTGATTGCGAAGAAGGTCGTGGCAAGCTGCGAAAAGGCTCGGGTAGCTGCAAGCAAGCGATGATCCGGGCATTACCGAATGGGGTAACCCATCTTTTGCCGAACAAGCGAAAGATATACCCGAAAGGGTAGGCACCAGTGGGCGAACTGAAACATCTTAGTAGCCCGAGGAAAAGAAATCAAAATGAGATTCCCAAAGTAGTGGTGAGCGAAATGGGAGTAGCCTAAACCGAATAAGTGTTAAAGGGTCGTACCGTTGCTTATTCGGGGTTGCAGCCTTTCACATATAAGCATACGACGGCTTATGCGCAGGGTATACATTATAGAGGAACAATCTGGGAAGGTTGACCGAAGTGGGTGAAAGTCCCGTACTCGAAATAATGTATAGACTGTGAGTGAAAAGGCTAAGTACCATGGGACACGTGGAATCCTGTGGGAAGCTGGGTGGACCATCATCCAAGGCTAAATATGAATCAGTGACCGATAGTGGACGAGTACCGTGAGGGAAAGGTGAAAAGAACCCCGGAAGGGGAGTGAAATAGAACCTGAAACTATTGACCTACAAGCTGTAGGAGCTAGGTTTATCGAAAGGTAGATCTAGTGACTGCGTGCCTTTTGCATAATGAGCCGGCGAGTTATTCTATCGTGCGAGGTTAAGGGGTAGTAGCCCTGAAGCCAAAGGGAAACCGAGTCTGATAAGGGCGAACAAGTACGGTGGAATAGACCCGAAGCCGCGTGATCTATCCATGAGCAGGTTGAAGCGTGGGTAATACCATGTGGAGGACCGAACCGGTTATGGTTAAAAACATATCGGATGACTTGTGGATAGGGGTGAAAGGCTAAACAAACGTGGCGATAGCTGGTTCTCCTCGAAATGCCTTTAGGGGCAGCCTTACGAACTATCTACATGTAGTAGAGCACTAGAAGGGCTAGGGCGGAGGAATCCGTACCAAACCCTACTAAACTCCGAAGGCGTGTAGAACTATCGTAGGAGTGAGACTGCGGGGGATAAGCTTCGTAGTCGAAAGGGAAAGAGCCCAGACCGTTATCTAAGGTCTCTAAAGCATTGCTAAGTGGGAAAGGATGTGCTTGTGCCAAGACAGCCAGGAGGTTTGCTTAGAAGCAGCAATCCTTAAAAGAGTGCGTAATAGCTCACTGGTCGAGCATGGGTGCGCCGAAGATACAACGGGGCTTAAGCAATGTACCGAAGGTACGGATTTACCCTTCGTGGAGTGAAGGGTAAGTGGTAGAGGAGCGTTCTGGAAGCTGATGAAGGTAAGCTGTAAGGCTTACTGGAGGCAACAGAAGTGAGAATGCCGGCATGAGTAGCGATAAAGCAGATGAGAAATCTGCTCGCCGTAAGTCCAAGGATTCCTGGGTAAAGTAGATCTTCCCAGGGTTAGTCGGGTCCTAAGGTGAGGCCGAAAGGCGTAGCTGATGGAAAACAGGTTAATATTCCTGTACCAGTGAATAACCGTTACTACCGATGCGGTGACGCAGGTGGTGAAGCCAAGCAGGCTGATGGATGCCTGTCTAACTTTGTAGGGGTTGCATGAGGAAAGTCCTTGTGCAGTAAATCCCTGATGAAGGACGGGGACTGTGCAGCGATGCATGGGAACTTGGTGGAGCCGTACTGCCGAGAAATAGCTGCTAAGGGAGGTTATTTACTGCCCGTACCGTAAACCGACACAGGTGGACGAGGGTAGTACCCAAAGGCGCACAAGAGAACCCCTGTTAAGGAACTCGGCAAAATGCACGTGTAACTTCGGGATAAGCGTGGCCCTGATTAGGTGATGAGGGAAAATCAAAGCTGAAAGGGGTTGCAGATAAGAGGCTCTGGCGACTGTTTACCAAAAACACAGATCTCTGCGAAGACCAAAGTCGACGTATAGGGATTGAGACCTGCCCGGTGCCAGAAGGTTAAAGGAGGGGGTTATCGAGGCAACTCGAGAAGCTCTTGACTGAAGCCCTGGTAAACGGCGGCTGTAACTATAACAGTCCTAAGGTAGCGAAATTCCTTGTCGGGTAAGTTCCGACCTGCATGAATGGTATAACGACTGGAGCGCTGTCTCAACAGGGGACTTGGTGAAATTGAAGTATCGGTGCAAATACCG
>NZ_JBMFOX010000084.1:0-2447 GCF_049969415.1 Hadarchaeum sp. (SeqCode) | reverse complement strand
TGTTTTTTTACCAAGAATTTTTGAAAATAGTACTATTAAGATGTTTGAGAAAAAATCTGGTGAAGTGCAATATATTATATCATTCTCCTTCACAAGCTTAAAAACCTCAAAAGGGTTTAGAAGAATTGAATGCTTAAAAATTTTTATACTTTTTATTCTTTCGTATGGAACTCCATTTAAAATTTCTTTAAGCTCTTTTGAGCTTATTCTTTCAACTTTTATAGCATCTGTTGAAGAGATTTTAACCTTATATTTTTTTGATAGTCCCTTTGCTATTTCTATGATTACTTTTTCTTTTCCACCAAAGTTTCTTAAATCAAATTCATCAAAAAACAAGATTTTCATAAAATCTTTAAAAGCAAAAACATTGGATGAGACGGCTTCAAGAGCTTTTAGTAGTGGTGGGCTCGTAGATCGCCGAAGCTCTCTACTTACACCCCCACCCTATCAAACTCCTCTGTTAGGAGCGCTCGATGCCTCGTTTCGGGAGTGGCTTCGACCTTAGATGCTTTCAGGTCTTATCCACTGGCGCGTGGCTACGGGGCAATGCTATAAACAACCCCTACACTAGAGGCGCCGGCCCCCCGTTCCTCTCGTACTTGGAGGACCTTCCCCTCAGGCATTGACACCCCCAGAAGATACCACCGTACTGTCTCGCGACGTACTGAACCCAGCTCATGTGGCTCTTTAACGGATGAACAACCCGGCCCTTGGCGGCTACTGCACCACCAGGATGAGCCAAGCCGACAGCGATGTACCAAACCGCGGGGTCGATGGGGACTCTCGCCCGCGACGAGCCTGTTACCCCCGTGGTAGTTTGTTTGACAGGATAGCGGTCCACCAAGAACACGCTATCGTTCGCTAAGCCCCTCTTTCGAGCCTGCATCCCACGCCTTTAGGGATACAGTCAGCCCTGCATTTGTCTTTGTTCCTTAACAGAGGGTTTCCAAGCCTCCTAAGCAGAGCTTAGGTCACCCTTGTTTCCTTATCGAGGGTGTACCGCCCCAGCCAAACTATCCACCTGCAGTTGTCCTCTTTCGAGTAAGTGATGCAGTAATCGAAGAGTGGTGTTACATTGGCGCTCAGCTTTGGCCAAAACCAAAGCCTCAACACTCCCACTTACGCTCTGCATCGATCACCACACCACAGCTGCAGGCTATAGTCAAACTCAACGGGGTCTTCGTTTCCCTCTGGGGGAACTCGGCATCTTCACCGAGTAGTGAGTTCAGCAGCATCCGGGTCGAGACAGTGGGGCACTCGTTACGCCCTTCATGCAAGTCGCCAATTAAGCGACGAGGTATTACGCTACCTCAAGAGGGTCAGAGTTACCCCCGCTCTTTGCCGGCGCTTAGCCTCCTTGAAAGGAGGTTTCACGTACCGGTAGTGAGCAGGCGTCACCCACCATACTAAGCATTTCTGCTTTGCGGTGAGTTGTGTTTTTGATAAACAGTCGGTGCCCCCTGGTCACTGCGACCTCCGCTTGTTTTGCAAGCAGAGGCATGACTTCTCGCGAACTAACGTCACCAACTTGCCGAATTCCTTGACCCGGATTACGCTGACACGCCTTGGCTTTTTCCGCCAGCAGCACCTCTAAAGGTTCTAGGTACGGTCTACTGCCATCGTTGTCAATCCCCTTTTCACTGGCCCAGGGAATCAGTAGCTATGCATTCAACCCCTTCTCCTCATAACGAGCCTCTGGGGTCTTCTGCACTTTTCAAAGGCTACCTATCCCCAAGCGTCAGGGATTGACCTTTTGTTGCCAAAAGCCTAGGCAGTAGGCTGGAGAATATTAACTCCATTCCCCTTCGTTGGGAGGTGGTTAGCCCCCAACTTAGGACCGGCTAACTCCTCGCTGACGAGCGTTGCGAGGAAAACCGTGTGCTTCCGGCGTCCTGGATTCTCACCAGGATTTGCTCTTACTAACACCAGGATATTCACTAGCATATGCTCCATTGGAGCTCAAACTCCAACTTCTGCGCATATGCTACGCCCTCCTACCCCTTCTCTTTCGAGAAGGCCCATGTATCGGTAGCTGGCTTAGCCCCGCACATTTTCGGAAAGCCCTTCCTTGACCGGTCCGCTATTACGCGTTGTTTAAAGGATGGCTGCTTCTGAGCCTACCTCCCGGCTGTCTTAGGAAGGACCCTCCTTCCTGGTTTGCACTTAGCCAGCATTTAGGGACCTTAACATGGGGTACCGCCATTCCGGTTACGAGCGGCTAGCTTATCCAGCCGCCCCGACTCCCACGCAAAAGCATATGGATTCGGAGTTCGACGATGTGCTAGGGCCTTTCGGCCCCAAGACACATAATCGGTGCTCTACCCCATATGCTCTTAGCGTGAGGCTATCCTAAGGATACTTCGGAGGGGACCCGATATCGCCGAGCTCGATTGGCCTGTTACCCCTACCCCCAGGTCACCCGAGCGGCTTATACCAGCACCGGTTGC
>NZ_JBMFOX010000083.1:0-2495 GCF_049969415.1 Hadarchaeum sp. (SeqCode) | reverse complement strand
CCGTTGTTCGTGTAAACAAAGCTCATGTTGCCGTAAGCCAGCAACCGGTCCTGATCGTCGTAGCTTGCGGTGATCACCTGACCATTCGGCCGCGTTTCTCCAATGCGGTTGCCGTTGCCATCGTATTCCCACTGGGTCTCGAGGACCGAACCGTCAGCCAGGATCTTCCGCTCGCTCACGAGCCTGCCCGCCAGGTCGTAGCCGTACTCGAAACGCGTGATCCCCGAAGGCCTTCCCTCTATTTGGGCACCATGACTCTTGCCGACCCTAGGGAACGAACCAAACCCGTCTGAATCCGACTGCGCCAAACTCAAGCTTTCCGTCACCGCTTAGCAAAAACCAGACTGGTGGCAGAAGTCTTAACCTAGCGAGGCGCAGCAAGTAGAGCTCCTCGGTCGCGTGAATGTCGACTACAAAAGCGCCTAACGGGAATAGCAACCAGGACGCACCAAGCTCCCAGGGTTCCCACCAGGCTTTCGAAAAAGCACGTGTCCTTCCCGAACTCTCGCCGAAAATACAGCATGCCTGCAGTACACTGCCACCCTCACGCCAATGGGCGGTGACCGCCAGCCCGTTTGAAGCCCAAATTCCGTAGCCGCAGCCCAAAAAGGCACCTAGTAATCCATGAGCCTTGTGGTATACTTCGCATACGTCAACCGAGCCCTTTGGGAATCCTGAAAACAGTAGTCCGTCGGCCGACCACAGGAAAAACCACCATCGAAGCCCATCAACACTGGCCAGCACCTCTTCTTCAAATACATCTCCCATTCCCGGAAACCATAAGTTCGCGCGACTGACTCTCGTTTGCAGTCGTATCTCTCCTTCGCTTGGAATCTCTCTTCCTCCACCACTCAAACCGCCTACACTCGGGCCCACCTCCAGAGCGTCCAGTGAACCCGAAGCCGCCGGCTTCACAAGGAGACAGCCCCGCTGTTTCCCCGGAACCTCAACCAAAGGTCCCGACCCCGTCAGGCCGCTCCGGACTACTTCCCGGTTCAAATCACGATACAACACCACCGCCACACGGGAACTAAAGAAACGATTCACAGAGCTACATAAAACGTCGGCAACGACGCCGTAGGCCAGCAGAAAGAGCAAAGGCGAGAGGAAACTTAGCGCGGCCAAGGTTCCGTCCTGCCCCTTCACGAGTACCGTCCTTAAGCGCCCCACCCAATAACCCCAACCGGTCACACTAGTATTCGACTCATTCCTCTCCCGCCGTCCAAAAAAACACTGAAACAACAACAGAATTGCAAAAACAACAGACAGCACAGAGAGGAAGCGAACCCAACCAGGTCCCAGCCAGTGTTCATTGAAGACCCAAAGCCACGCCGAACTAAAAAAAGCGAAACCAACAACTGCAGCTGCTGTGAAATTCGTGTAATACCAAAGACATGAACCTTGGACAGACAGACTTCCAAACAGAAAAGCGCGAGCTAAGAGGAGTACTCCAAACAAGCCAACAATGGCGCCAATAAGATCGTCAACAAAAAGAAGCCCAAAACCAGGAACATAAGATTCTCGCAAAGTCACAGTCGGTACTAAAAACACTATTAAAACTTTCACTACTAAGAATATGCCGACTGATAGCAGAACAACAATGACGTTTCTCACACGCCTCGATAGAGAACCCATTATATTCGGACGACGTTTAGCCACTGTCTGCAACTTAGCAAATAAAACCTGAGATACCAAGAACACAAATACATTCATGAACATCAGGACAACGACAATCCCGAGGTTTGCAATATTCAATTCCCTGTTTACAACATCCGAGCCGGCTACTGAAGCAAAAGAGAAGTGATCGCTGGCAAGGAAAGAAAAGAAGCGCTCAGGGATGAACAACAGACAGCATAGAGCAGCGAGCGTTGCAATCGCATGGCTCAGGCAGGCCCTGAAAATAGCCCGTCGCTTCGCGAAACGAAGGAACAACCAATCTCCCACCAGCCAGCTGGCTAGCGAGAGAACGATCGCTTCTGCCAAAGTAGCATCACCGAGACCGCATTGGCCCCGGAGAGCCCCTACCGTCCCCCACTCAGTGAGCACTAAATCCCTCATTCGCCTAAGAACCCGCAAGTCACTTGGTTACTAGCCTATTACAATGGATTACCCGTGCACTGGAGTAGGATGTAATCCATATGCCGGTTGTGCTCCAGCATACCACACAGGTGAAGCCACTCGTGAAACATCGTGCCGCCACGCGGACCGGGGCACCGATTGCTGTCGTCTTTTCCTGCCGAAATTGTAACCCGGCAAGGGGGTTCTGCCAATCCGCAGAACCACGTTTCGCGCCGACACCTTATCGTTAGACAGGAATCAGGAAGACACTTCGCCCGCATACACTCCCAAAAAGCTCCCCCATACCTCTTGATGGCGAAACGGCACTTTGGCTCGCGAAGATAACGACACGCCTCGAGGACCCACTGACCTACAGGAGCGCCATGACAGCTCAAGCTTTCGCTCCAAAGGCCCTTCGAGTCCAAGAAATCCATCGG
>NZ_JBMFOX010000082.1:0-2515 GCF_049969415.1 Hadarchaeum sp. (SeqCode) | reverse complement strand
TAGGTATGTGTGCAAGAAGGACAACGTAGAATTTCTCCTGAGTCTTGAGCGTAGGGGCGGGGGATGTTTTATAGCTACAGCAGCGTTTGAAACCCCTTGGGCATATGAGATAAACGTGTTGAGGCAGTTCAGGGATAACTTTTTGTTGCAAAGGAAATGGGGAAGAAAATTCATCTCAGCTTATTACAGAGAATCTCCCCCCATCGCACGGGCGATCGAAAGGTCTGCTGGGCTAAGGATGGTGTTCAGGGCACTTTTGGCGCCGATCATAAAATTGGGTTCTAGAAAACGTGACCAATTGTAACCACGTTTTCCTTGGGAACCATCACGCTCGGGCTCCTCAAGGGTTCATTGGGGCCCTCCTCGCGCTTCTCCCCCGTCAGGTCGAACCCGCCCACGGCGCGGTCGAACCACCGCGCGTCGTGGGAAAGTCCCTCCATCGGAAGGTATAGGTTCACTGCCGCGTTCAGCTGTCTGTTTATCCTCAGCCCGCAGAACCTGCACTCGAAGACAACTCCTTTCGGGGCTCCATTTAGTCCCCCACACCTGGAGCACCTTCGTGTGGAGTTCCGCGGATTTAGCGGCTTTCCAACCCTAGCCTTGTATCTCAGCATTGTCCGAACCTGAGACCAGTTTGTCTTGGCCAGCCTCCGGTTGTGATTCTTCCCTCTGTTGAACATCTTCTCCTTCTCCAGGCACTCGAACCTGTGCTCGGTATCCGGAAGAGTCCTCGCCAGCTCGGTCGTGATCTTTTGCGCGATATCCCTCGCCCTGTTCCTCTCGCGCCTCCTGTACTTCTGGGACACCCTCCTGATCGAAGGCTTTTTTGAGGCCCGCCCCTGCAGCCTCTTCCGCTTCAGCTCGTAGGTACTGTGGACGTGGTAAAGCTTCCTCAGGTCCATCCTAACCCAGCCGAGTTCCGGGTCGAACGCATCCAGCGATGCCTCGTTGGAGTCCCATGCGAGCCGCTTATTCGGTTCCGGTTTGGGACTGCCTCTCCTGAAAGTCACAGTGAGCGAGTCGTCCTTCAGGATGATCTCCCCGAGTTCACCTTCAGCCCGGCCCCAGAACCATACATGGCGGAGGTCGAATTCCACGTGCTGCCCCCACGGGTCGATGGTCACACGTAACCTCCCGCCGCGGAACGTGTAGAGGGTCTCCTTAACTCGCACAAACCTCCGCTTCACGCGGGGCTTATTCCTGGTGCGGTTCCCCCTGAGGTAGTTCTTTCTCCAGCTTCGCAGGATTGAGTACGCCTGCTTTATGGCCGAGTCCACGCAGTGCTTCGCGTGGGGCCAAGTTTCCATGAGCTTTTCACGGAGCCAGTGGTGCTTGAATGCGCCGTCCTTCGGCAGGATTGGGATGAGCCTCTTTGCTGTGTACCTTACGCCCTGAACCTTGTTCTCTGGCTCAACAGGCCTTTCAACCCATCTTATCCCGCCCAAATCTCGTCGATTGCGAGCTGGAGCATGCGCTGGTAGTCTGTGATTAAATCGCTCACGTCCTGAGAGTGCTTCACAGTGTATGCCCTAACCTGAGAGCAGCTTCTTTGCACCCTTTACCACCTCCTTATACTTATGAGACCTCGTGCCGTAAAGTTTTCCGGCGAAGTGAGAGACGATTGCAATGAGATCGTCCACGAGCTCCTCATGGGGAGTCTTCTCCTCCTGGTTTATCACGAGTATGCTTGTCCCGAACTTCGAGCAGAGACGCTGGAGGGTATCGAACCCGAACCTTGTGAGCCTGTCTGGGTAAGCGACGATCACTGCCGAGACCTTCTTTTGGGTCACGAGCTCTATGAGCTTGAGGAAGTTCTCCCTCCGCTCGTTCAATCCTGAGCCTATATCGCTCAGGACCTCGACCTCCCCGTATCCCTTTTCCCTCGCGTAGTTCGAGATGAGCTGCTTCTGTCTCTCCAGGTCATCCTTCTGGGTCGCGGAGGAGACTCTAGCGTATCCTAAAATCTTGGTCTCTCTCACTTCCCCCTCGATCTTCAGCACTTCTTCCTCCGGAATCCTGAACTTTCCGCCAGGCGTCCTCACGGCCTTGATCCTGCCCTCGTGGATCCACCTCCTCAGCGTGTTCGGATGAACCCTCAACCGCTCATACGCCTCTTTCATTCTAAGTAATGTCATCAAATGTTATTATGTATACTTTAGATATTTAATAGTTTCTTTTTCGTAACAGTTTCGAAAGGCGAGATCTAAGGAGTAATCGCGGCAATTTTGAGCATTACAACGCAGATTACACAACCAAAATCAAAAAATTGTATAGGATGTGGCTGAGGATCGAGCCCGCTAAGCCGTTGACTAAGTAACATGCCCCTAATAACGCTCCTCCGAGCGTCAATGGGATAGCCAGCGCAGGATAGGTTCCAGGGTTTGATAGGTGGAAAAATCCGAACGCTAGCGCGGAAGCCAGGACCCCTAAAACACGAGATTTTGTCCTCAGGGAGATCTCCTCAAGCAAGATACCTCTAAAAATCCATTCCTCGAATATGGGCAAGATGACAATC
>NZ_JBMFOX010000081.1:0-2517 GCF_049969415.1 Hadarchaeum sp. (SeqCode) | reverse complement strand
CGTCCTCAACCTGGCTCCCCACCACGAGACCGCGGTGCGCCTCCTGGGGGCCGGGCGATATTACCTGCTGGAGTGAGGGGGGTGCGGAATGTGGGCCTTGAATGTTGGATTACGGTTTTTCTCCATACTTACTAGCTTGCCAAGGCGTTTGTTCCATGACCCTAAGAAGGTAACATCAATATATCGGCTAGTTTTTCTGCAAGTTTTCTGGCTCGTTCAATAATTTGGTCCCGACCCCATTGTTCCCATTGCGCTATCTCTTTCGTCATGGTTATCTCCGATTGCCGATATATCTTTACTTTTTCTTCAAAGGATTTTGAGCCAGCGCTCTTATTGAGCTTTGGCTCAATAAGTGTGAGGTTGCCTAGATGCCAGATATAGTCCTCCAAGTCGTCAGTGTAGCGAGTTTTCCACCCCTTTTGTGGAATTATATGCTCTAGCGAGGCTGTATTCAGAGCCTCGGCTTTGGTATCTTTTTCCGCTATCAAGGTTAAAATGACCTTTGCTGTACTTTTTTTGAGTCGAATGGGCTTGTCTACTGCTTGTAGTAATTCTTGTTTGGTAATCTTGAAGTTTTCCCTCAACTTTTTTATCACCTCCTGGGCACTTTTTTCTGCCTCCTGTATTTGTGCGGCTAAAGCGAATACCTCACTTTCGAACTGGGACGGATCCTTTTTCGCGAGAATCAGATAGCTTATGTAAAGCCGTAAAAGTTCCCACGTTAGATCTCTAAAATGGGCGGTGTTTGGTTTAAATTTCCTCGCGGCTGAGAGTAGGATGGGGAGGGCTATCCCCCTTTTCTCTCCCATATCAATGAAGCGCTTTAAGTTGAGGAAGGCTTCACCAAAGGATTCTTTGGAAGGGTTATTGATTTCTATATAAAGCTCAAAATCGGGTAGGAGCTGACTCCTTGTGAATTCCAAAGCCCCCAGAGTGGTGGCTACCTCCTTTACTTCCTTCACGAGGGGCTTGCGTTTTATATCCCCTTTTCGCGATATGCGTTGGTGTCGCAGGAAATCTTCCGTTTTTAATCTATTGTCTTCCAGGGAACGAGTTATTCTCTCCCATTCACGTACTATCTCTTGACGTTGCTCTTCATCCTTAGCTAGCTGTAGCAGGTGAAGACGAATGAGATCCTCAGAGGATAAGCGTAGCCCTCTATCGTTCAAGGTTTCAAACACTCTGTAAGCGTCGACTTCGTTTTCTGCGTTTATTTCTATAAAAATTAAGCCTCGTGTCAAAAATTCGCTCAGGTTCCGAAGTTCGTGTCTCAGGTACTCAAATTTTTTATATGAGTCTTTTTCTTCTTGTCCTAGTTGATTCAAAATGCTTTGTGTCCGGCTCAAGAGAGTGCTTAGAGCGCTTTGCATAAGTCGGTGGGATTCCCTACGGGGTTGCGGAAACTGAAACTCGTTCGGTGCCCCAGGTCCATTTGATTCGTCAGCCTCAAGTATCATCTTCTGTAAATTACTTAAAAGCTCACGATAAAAACCGTCATCTTCTGCGTTTAACTTTAGGGCAGGTTTGAGCGAACCTTCACTTTGATCCAAAGTAAGATAATCTCGCCAAAGATCGCGCGCTAGAAACAAGAGTTCTCGGCTTTCTTTATTCAGTTTTCCGCTTTCTTTATCCGGATGATGTTTGGCGGCTAGCCCCATTGCCTCTTTTGCTGCCTCTATTGCTGCCTTTATTGCTTTGATGGCTAAAGCAATCAGAGCCAGGCTGATGGTGGTTAGTCTTTGTTGTCCGTCTAGAATTATAGTTTTATTTTGCTCTGGTTTTAGCATTATCGGCCCCAAAAAGTAGGTTGGCCGTGGTCCCGTCCCGGCAAGGGCGTTGCGGTATTCTGTATAGAAACTAAAAATATCATCGCAGAAGGCCGAAATCTGTTCTTCTTCCCAGCGATAAGGCCGTTGAAAAGTGGGAACCTCAAGTAGGCGAGAGGTTTTATCCGGCATATGAGTTCCAATGCGACCCAGCAACTCGTGAGGTGTAACAGTTCTGGCCTGAAAGATATCCAACGATGCCTTATTGCTCATTGTGCCCCACCCCTTTCAGGATAAAATTTGGCGCACTACTAGAAGGCTCTGCTAAGCTATTTAGGAACATATCCACTGCCCAACAGATGAGGGTGTTCTCCGTGATCCTTATCCCCCTTCCCTTTCCGCTCCCGGTTCAGCCTCCGGGCCAGGGCGGTGAGGGCGTCCAGCTGGTCGGGGCGGAGGCGGCACTCCTTGCGCACGTAGGTGAGGTAGGGCGGGAAGGGGCGCTCCCCTCGCCCCTCCGGCGAGGCCTGGGCGGGAGGGGCCTCCCCGGGCTTCTCCTCGCGGGGGGTGGAGGCCTCCTCCAGGGCCCCCACCTCGGGAGGGGCCTCCCTCAGGGCCCCCGCCTCCTCCCGCACGAGCTCCGCCAGGCGCCGCCGCTTCACGCCTCCCTCCTCTCCGGGAGCAGGGAGAGCTCCCTCAAAAGCTCCTCCGCCACCCGGCGGTAGTCCGCCTCCGCCTCCCGGGCGTTCGG
>NZ_JBMFOX010000080.1:0-2543 GCF_049969415.1 Hadarchaeum sp. (SeqCode) | reverse complement strand
AGGGGTAGGCCTGGAGGAGGATGGCTTCTCAGCCCGAGTACCATAGCTCGGATATGCTATGGGAAGCAGGGAGCCAGCTGCTTCCAAGGCTAAGTACTCGTCGAGACCGATAGCGCACCAGTACGGTGACGGAAATCTGAAAAGTGCCCCGGAAGGGGGGTGAAAAGCGCCTGAAACCAGGCAGTTATAGACGTGCATGGCCTGAAAGGGTTACTCCCTTCAAAAGCGGAGGCTGGAGACGGCTCTCTGCGATGAAGGGTACCAGGGTCATGCGCTCCGTCTTGAAACACGGGCCGGGGAGTTTACCGTCATGGCGAGCTTAAGAGGCTTGAAGCCTCGTAGGCGTAGGGAAACCGACTCCACGCACAGCCTTTTAAGGCTGGAGGTGGGGGGTGCGTTGAGCGCCCTTAGTCATGGCGGTAAGACTAGAAACCGAGCGATCTAGCCCTGGGCAGGGCGAAGCCAGGCGAAAGCCTGGTGGAGGTCCGTAGGGGTGCTGACGTGCAATTCGTTCCTCTGACCTGGGGCTAGGGGACAAAAACCAATCTAGCTCGGTGATAGCTAGTTCCCTCCGAAGTGAGTCGCAGCTCAGCCCGCCTGGAGGATGCGTACTGGGTAGAGCACTGATTGAGTGGTAAGGGCTCGAAAGGGCCCGCCTCTCTTTCAAACTCCGAACCAGTATGCTCCTGAGAAGGGCGGAGTGGGGTTCCGCGGGTTAAGCTCGTGGACCGAGAGGGGGGCAACCCAGACCAAGGTTAAGGTCCCCAAATGCCAGCTAAGTGTCAAACCAAAGGGCGTCTTGCCTCTTAGACAACCGGGGTGTAGGCTTAGAAGCAGCCACCACTTAAAAAGTGCGTAACAGCTTACCGGTCGAGAGGCAAGGCCCCGAAAATGGACGGGGCTAAAGCTGGCTACCGATACCTTGGAGCACGCTACCCTGTAGCGTGTCTGGTAGGAGGGCGTTCGGCTTGGGTGGAAGCTGGGTCGTGAGGCCCAGTGGACCGAGTCGAAGTGCATATCCCGGTGGTAGTAACATCAAAGTTGGGTGAGAATCCCAACCGCCGTAAGGGCCAGGGTTCCCCGGCAATGCGTCGTCAGCCGGGGGTTAGTCGGTCCTAAGGCCTGCTCTTAACACGAGTAGGCCGATAAGGGGAAGCCGGTTAATATTCCGGCACCAGACGGGTACGTGCGGCGACGCTAGGCTCAGGAGCCGACGGCTTGGGATAGGGTGAGCAGGGTTGCTGCCCTGTTTAACCGTTTAAGCCTGGGGAGTGCCGTAAAGGCGAGAACCAGGTGAAGGCGGGAATAGCACGCCATTAGGCGTGTTCACCCGATTCCTAGGCCCATGGAAAAGGCTTCTGGGAAGGATCCCGTCTGACCGTACCGAGAACCGACACAGGTGCCCCTGGGTGAGAAGCCCAAGGCGTGTCGGGGGTAATCCATGGCGAGGGAACTCGGCAAATTAGCCACGTAACTTAGGGAGAAGTGGTGCCTGAGGCTGGGCCGCGAGGCTTGGCTTCAGGTCGCAGTGACAAGGGGGTCCCGACTGTTTACTAAAAACATAGGGAACCGTTAGCCCGAAAGGGTTTACACGGTTCCTGAATCCTGGCCAGTGGCGGTACCTGAAACCTGGGTCCAACCGGGCTAAGGGCCGCTAAACGCCGGGAGTAACTCTGACTCTCAGCATTAAAGGGAGTCGTTAAACCTAGCTATATGCTGGGAAGCGCTAGTTCGCAGCCCCCGAGCAGGGAAGAGAGCTGCGAGCGATGAGCGCGATCAGCAGGGAACCGCTCTTCGCAAGTCTTATATTGCAGGGCTCGAAACATCCGATGCAGCCAATGCTCTTCGAATTCAGGGATGTGATTGATCCAGCGAAGCTTCCAAAGAGACGGAAATACCTGAATTATTATCTTCTCGGCTTCACAGACGGTGAAGGCTGTTTCTCCATTGCGATAAAGAAACAGAGTGATGCGAGATACGGCTGGGTGGTGGATCCGGTTTTCCACGTGACCCAGCATAAGAACAATAGGGTCATACTTGAACTCTTTAAAAAGACGCTTGGGTGTGGAAGAATTATTCCGAAATCAGGTCAAGAAGAAACAATGCTTCAATATGTTGTCGACAATAGGAGACATCTCTCGGAAAAAGTAATCCCTTTCTTCAAGAAGCATAAGCCGATCGCAAAATCGAAGGAGTTTGACCACTTTTGCAGGATTGTTGAGGCGCTTGAAAATGGGGAACATAAAAAGGCTGAAGGTTTGAAGAGGCTCATAGTAATGGCTTACAGCCTTTCTCATGAACGCAAACATAATATTGAAGAGGTTATTAGCGAGATCGAGCGAAGGGCGGGCGCCTCAGAGACCATACGCTAGGCGTTCGAACCCTGATCGGAGTTCGAATGAAGATATGGTCCAACACCGAAAATGGTGTTGCTTAAGGTAGCCAAATGCCTTGTCGGGTAAGTTCCGACGTGCATGAATGGATCAACGAGGGCCCCGCTGTCCCCGCCTGGAACCCGGTGAACCCACGTAACGTGGACGAAC
>NZ_JBMFOX010000079.1:0-2543 GCF_049969415.1 Hadarchaeum sp. (SeqCode) | reverse complement strand
CGTCCTCAACCTGGCTCCCCACCACGAGACCGCGGTGCGCCTCCTGGGGGCCGGGCGATATTACCTGCTGGAGTGAGAGGGGTGCGGAATGTGGGGACAACCTCTTCGCATTCCGTAAACCTCCGGCAGTGTCTGGTCACTATCGAAGACCTAAGCCTCTACGCGTGGGGTCGATACGCCCTTAGGAAATCGATCGCGCTAGACTTGTTATTGAACTCACCTGTTATCTTTTCCCCGTTAGAGAATCTGATCTGAATCTCATACCGAATGAAGCCCGAAGGAGGTTGGGTTTGGTCATAGGAGTCTATGAACGCGATCGCTTCATCAATCGTCCCTAGAATTTGAGATTCCCCATGAAGCGGAAGTACAATAATTTGGCTTATTCGCCTAGCGAGGGATGCCTCCAACGAACACATAAAAGCTCGGAGGGCGACACGGTTGGCCTTAAGCAATTCTTTCCGGACTAACGCCTTCTGCTTATCGCTAAGACTATTCCATTGCTGGACCCGATGTTCAAATTCAGCATCTGGCGTGTTTTCATCGTAGTGCGCATCTATTCCCACCTTCTTAAACGCACTAATCACAGTCTGATACGGGAAGAAAAGCACGGTAAAGCCGAGAGACTGTAGTTGTACAAGAGCACCCTCAGTGAACTCTCCGGCCAAGACAGCACCCTTGAATGGGGCAGCGTGACTAAATGTCTGGGCCAGGGGCTCTATAGCTCCCTGGATCTCCTGGACTTTGTTGCGAGAGTGCTTGGTATAGCGCCTCCATGCCGTTTCTATGAATGCAACGGGCGTCCCCCTTTGATGTGGAGTGCCGCCACGCTCGAGCACGAAGTCGAGGTCGTGCGAGTTGCCATTTAGGTCGGTCCAAGTACATTTGCGACCGTTACGGCAC
Source organism: Hadarchaeum sp. (SeqCode) (assembly GCF_049969415.1). Classification (NCBI taxonomy): domain Archaea; kingdom Methanobacteriati; phylum Hadarchaeota (SeqCode); class Hadarchaeia (SeqCode); order Hadarchaeales (SeqCode); family Hadarchaeaceae (SeqCode); genus Hadarchaeum (SeqCode); species Hadarchaeum sp. (SeqCode). Next base: position 1,643 of record NZ_JBMFOX010000079.1, on the reverse strand, counting down.
GGCCGCTCCCCCTTCTTGTCCAAATACAACCCATGTCGCTTAGCCAATCTCTCAAGCAGAGGTCTGATGGCATCTTCAAGCACATCGCCTATAATCTGACCAAACTTATGAGAGGGTGAAACCGCCATGATTTTACCCCTTGACCCAGAGTATCCCCTCTTGTAGCGGCACTCGGTGCTTCCGATTCTTCCACTTCACGTTGCGGCTTCTTATTTTTTCAAAGGTATACGACTTGAAGCCGGCCAGGAGTGCTAAATCTCCTAACCATCGCTCTACGGGGACATGGACACCGTATGGAGCCGAGTCACCGACTACGAAAAAAACATCTGCACCATCCACACATACTCGTCGAAGTGCAGACCAGACCTTCTTCATATCTGCGAAATAGGCCGCGACCATGAGATGGTAATTCTTTTTACCGCCATGCTTTAGACGCTCCTCAGCAAGTTGGTCGTATACAGCCTGAAGCTCCTTTGAGAACGGTACATCAGCAAGGTCGTCGAACAGTTGTTCGATGTCTGGTTTCTCTATAGAGACATGCTGCGAGCAGGAGTGGATGAGGTGTTTTCTTGCTCTCTCGTGCAGGTCGCGCCAGCTTTCCACCTCTCCGAAAAAGGTCATCTCCAGCCGTGTAGCATCCGCATAGTCAAAATTGTTAAGATAAGGCGGCGATGTTATCACTAAACCTATTGTAGAATCTCCAATGCCACGACAGGTTCTTGCGTCACCAACCAGTACCTCGCCATCGTGTCTGATTCCCTCTGCCTGAAGCTGAGCCATATCGGAAGCCATCTTATGAATTTGATCCAAAAACGCCTCGTAAGGGGACGCAACTTTTTTCTTAGACTTGCGAGGCAAGACGTACTGCCACGGCGCTGTTCCTACAAATGAGCTAGCCCTTAGAATGTTCACAATAGCTAACCAAGTTAACCGGGATGGAGCGGAGCCATCATCCATCTCTTCCCAGGCAAAGCGCAGGGCATACAGTTGCCGAATCGCATCCTCGGTGTAGCATTTTTGTATTAAGGGAGGATAAAGTAGGTCCTGGACTGTAAAAGACTTAGCGGAACGCAAGACCGCCTGTGCGTGGTCCAAAAAAGAATAGATGTTGGTGTGCCAGAGGAGTTTGGCTTGAGCTATTTTGGCTATGAAGGGTTGGGCTTCTATACCATAAGCCTTCACACCCGCCCGCTCCGCCGCCAGGACTGCCGTTCCCACACCAGCGAAGGGGTCAAGGAACGCCAAATCATCCAGCATGTCCTTCCTCTCACGGACAAGTCTTTCCACCCAACTTGCAGAGAATCCAGCTGGAAACCGAAACCAGCTGTGAACAGGTAAGGACATGTTGTGAGCGAAGGTGGACTTGGCTTTCTCCCACTTCGCAACCGGGTTTGCGTCATTGTAAACGGGTTCAGTCATACTTCTCCTCCGAAGCAGCATCGGGACCCATCTTCAAATGCTATAGTAAACGAGGGATTGGCCAGGATGTAGCCGACCTTAAGGACGGAGAAGCGGTCACTAGGGAGGTTATAGTCCCGCTTGATCTTGCCGTCAATTCCTCGGATGGTAAGGTCCATCTTGCAGAGGCGCCAGGTGGTGTAGTTCAGCTCTTGGCAGTAAATGGAGATGTCCCCGATACGGCT
>NZ_JBMFOX010000078.1:0-2745 GCF_049969415.1 Hadarchaeum sp. (SeqCode) | reverse complement strand
CCAGCCGCTGGCGGTCTCTCCGGCGAGGTGAAGATCGGCTGGGTGGACGGTCTGACCGGAGGCAACGCCTTCTGGGGTGAGCAGGCCATAACAACTGCCAACATCGCCCTTGAAGAAGTTAACAAACACTTAAAGAACACCAACGCCGGCTGGACAATGACCCTTGTGGTCGAGGACTCTGAAACCAAACCAGATGTTGCCCTAGAAAAGCTAAAGAGCTTGCATGCCAAGGGGATTACGATAGTCAGCGGTTGGGGAACTAGTGGGGACCTCAGAGGTTCCATGTCATACGCCAACGCTAACAAAATACTTCTTTTGTCCTATGGTTCTACGGCCATCGACTTAGCCGTGGCTAATGACTACGTCTACCGACTCATGCCCACCAGCGCTCAGGAGGGACAAATGCTGGTCAGTCTGGCAAAATATCTAGGTGTTACTTATCTGATTCCGCTCTGGAGAGGCGACTCCTGGGGTGACAGCGTCGTTAAAGCCACTAGAACCGCTGCCGCAAAGGCCGGAATCTCGGTGGATGAAGGAATAAGGTACACCCCCGATGCCGTAGAGTTCAGCGCCGAAGCTAGCGCGCTCAACTCAGCCGTTCAGAGCGCCAAGTCACGGTACGGAGCTGACAAGGTTGCTTGGTTCATCGTCTGCTTCGAGGAAGGCAAGGCAATTTACGAAGCGCTGGCAGCATACAACCCCGCGGCTTGGGGAATAAAGTGGCTGACCAACGATGGGCCCAGCCTTTGCGACTGGGTGGTCGGCACACCCACTATCGCTGAAATGGTATCCACAACGGACTGCATCTTCCCAGCAAAGATGGCAACCCCGAGCGGAAAAATGCAGCAAATACAAGCTGAAGTACAAAAGAGGCTCGGAAGAACAGCGGACCTTTACGGACTCAATGGATACGACTGTGTCTGGACCCTGGCGCTGGCACTCATGGCTGCTGACCAGTACGACGCAGATGCTGTCAAGGCCCAGCTGCCCATGGTCTTCGACGTTTACCAGGGAGTTGGCGGCTGGTCACCGCTGAACGAGTATGGTGACAGATCAGGACGCAACTTCGGACTCTACAAGGTAATGCAGATAGGCGGCGAATGGAAGTGGGTCCAGGTCGGCATGTGGGACTTCGGCACCGAAGAGATTTCGTGGCTGCCCGAGCCTGTAGTGGTCTACTGAAGTCTAAAACCGGTGCTCAGAAAAGGAAGGGCACCCCAAGCTGAATTAATTCTTTTTTGATTTCTTCAAACAGTTTGATATAGTCCTCTCTAGGTCTCACTTTTCTGACATCATAGCACTCGCGGAAGGTCTTGCCCAGCGGAGCGTTGGTCAGATTGGCTTCGTACTTCTTGACGATCTCTTTCACGATCTCGTTGGCATCCTCCCGCTTGAACCCCTGATCCGCGGCCGCGCAGCCTATCTCACAGGCCATCCTCCCTTCCATCGGCGTGGCCCGGTTCTTGTGCTTGTTTCTCGCCACGGCCATTTCCCAGAGATTACCGCCCGAAACCGAGCTGGTCAACCCGTGCGCCGCGGCCTCATAGAGTACCATCGGCGTGGCCGGACCCGCGGCGGCGAAACCATTGGATGTCGAGATGAACGGGGTGTGCTTTGCCAGTGTCTGGTAAGTCACGCTTATCGCCCAGAGTAGCTCGCGAGAGGTGTTAAAGGAGTACATCAGATGCATCGGGAAATAATTCGAGTAATGGGCCTGGGCGACCATCAGGGCTTGAATGTGGGAGGCCACCCCCACCACGGCAGTTCCCTCCGCACCGCCGCAGTAGCCTCCGAAAAGCGGGCCGAAGAGACAGCCGACGAAACAGCCGTACTGGTGGTAGTGGATCATCCGGTTCAGCGCCGAATAGTCTATTTTCAGCTCGGTTATCGTGGGGACAAATCTGCCGTCGGTTAACCGCTCACCCCACTCCGGATTGCTCACGGCAATCTGGGCGGTGTCGGCCTCGGCCGTCCCGACTCCCTGCAAAAAGATGCCCGGTCTACCCACCCGCCTGGCCGCCTCGCGAAACATCAGCGCATGGGCAACGGAGCCCTTGATGTCGGTGGGTGCGTTGGCCTTGATGTCCGAGCCCTCGATCTCATCAAGCAACGGGCCGCAGACACCGTCGGCGAGAGGCTCCTGAAGGTAGGCCATGGCAACTGGAACAAAAAGGTCCTCGTCATAGGTGATGTCCGGACTGAACAGACAGAAGGGCCTCTTTCTGTCCTCGACCTTTCGGTGGGACATTTTTCTCGCATCTTTACCATAACCCACGGTTATCTCGCCCGGGAAGGCCTTCATAGCCTCCTTGACCTCCCTTTCTGTGAACAGAATCCTTCGATGGGTGTTGATACAAAGCGTACCTACAGTGAGGTAAAGGTCCAAGGCCGCCGCCCAGACATCATCAGCAAGCGTGTCGTCTGCGGGTATGATTGTCTCCGGGTCAAACTTTATATCATATTCCTTTATCACCCGCTTAAGCTCGGGGAAAAGTATCTTCGTGTCAAAATCCCTTTCCATACAGATGGGTCCCGTTTCAGATCTTTCTAGGACCTCGTTTATCCTCCAAGGTGGAACCGGCATTTTTTCCTCCATAACAAGGCAGCGACATCCAAATAAAAACTTTTCCTAAAAAATGCATTGTTGCAAAAATAAACGCGAAATCTTCTGCGCAAGCTCCGGTTTGGCTCGTCGAACCAATTCTTGAAAGGATCTCATCGACCGACGCCCAAGTTCATCAACAG
>NZ_JBMFOX010000077.1:0-2765 GCF_049969415.1 Hadarchaeum sp. (SeqCode) | reverse complement strand
CTGCTTCTCCAGACTTTAAGGAGTTGCCAGATCCGTTAGAGTTCCCCGTAAAGGGCTTTCGCCTCTTTTCTGAAAATGAGAATGAGTTTACTCAGCGAGTAAAAGCTGAGGTGGACGAACTCTTTTCTACGGAGGAGATCTTCAAATGTTTTGCTGAGGCAACAGGGATCGGCCCAGAGGACCTCGGCACGCATTATTGCAAAAGTGTTCCCTCCCTCGTGCGGATCCTCCGTGACGTTGCGGAATGGGCATATCTGGTGTATTTAGCGCGAAAATACAAAGAATTTCACGTGCTCCTTGTGAAGGACGGTCGTCTTGCCCAGGTGGGCGTTGAGGAATCGTTTCGTATAAAGCTCCTACAGTTCTTTAAATCGCAAAGAACCCCCCTTGTTGGCGTGGTGAAGGCCAACAAGCTAATGGGCGAAAAGCTGGCTGTGCGGATCGTCCTCAAGTGGCTTGAACCCTATGACGTTCCGATTGCAATTCGCGTGCCGGATGAACTTATGGATTACGTCTATACCACCTCTCGTCAGTGGGACCCCGAACGAGAGAGGAGCCTGGTTCTCGGCCGCCGACATTTGCTCCGCTTTCGCAAGAAGGAGTTCCAGCCCCTTGAATCGGCCATCGCCTTTGATGTACCCGAGTACTTGGCGCAGGATAAAAAGACCCTTAGCCAGGTGATCGCAACCTTATGGGGTCATCGTTCGGCCCTGTACGGGGGAAGTTTGGGATCCCTCGTGGAAGCCCATGAGCGGGCTTCTGTGGGGGATCTAGCCGTCAGCCGTTTGGAATGGGAACTTTGGAACTGGGTCGAAAAGGAGGTGTTTCGCGATGGCTAAGAGCATTGGGTTTGTAAAAGACATCAGGCGCTCCGACGGTCAGGTGTTTGTCACCGTAGCTTTGGTTCACGAAGAAGTGGAGCAAGAAGCTCCTCTGCTCGGAGAGCTTGTGCGAGTCAAGTCTGGGCGAAAAGACCGCAAGGGAAGGACTATTGAATATTTGGGCATGGTGGTTAATGCCCGGTACTCCCCTATCGCGCACACGGAGTACGCTCGCGACCTGGCCTTAACCCGTTTAAACGAGGAGAGCTTGGATCGAACGGCTAAAGAACAGATCAACTTTATGGAATTTGACATCGCCTTGCTTGGCCTTTTCGATAGGGAACAAATTAAGAAGCTTAATCCCGGAGTGCGCTTTATGCCGTCCCTCGTGGGGGCAGAAGTGCTGCGCCTCGATGAGAAAGAAGCCGGAGATTTACTGGCCTTGCAATTTGGGACCCATTCAGGGGAAGAAAAACCACCGGTAGTGTTTGGGCATTTGGCGTACGGCACAGATCCTGAGGGTGAGCGACAGGGGGCGTTAAAGTACGTCAGTGCCAGCTTGTTTCAATCGAATCGCACTGCGAATTTCGGTAAGACAGGGACAGGAAAAAGCAATGAAAACAAAATCATCATCACATTGTTGGCGCACTACTACCCAGAAACTGCTTTCCTCATCTTCGATGCGAATGGGGAGTATGCGGTTAGCGGAGCGGCTGAGACAGAAATGGGATTAGCTGAAGCCTTCAAGCAGCTTGACATCCTGGGCCGGTTGGTTCTTTTCAGCAATAAGCAGTTCCCGGATGAATTCTTAAAAAGATTTGAGGGCTACTTACAGGTTAGACCGGCAAAAGTGAACTTCTACCAGTATCCTGAGATCGCAATTGCTTTGGTCTATCGTCGTTCTCAAGAGACGGACCCTAAGCCTCCTCAATATCTAGAGGAGGCATACAACAGCGTGGATGAATGGAAAACAACACCAAATCGCCAGGCTTATCTTTTTGGGGCTTTTCGCGCCCTTGGCTTCCAGCCTCCTGCTGGCTTTTCCGTTAAATATAGCAATCAGACTTACTATTTGGACAACAATGACCAATGGAATGAGTTAAGGGAGAAACTTGACGCTGGTGCTGGTGGAGATGGAAGTTCCCGCAAGTTGTATTTATATAGGAGCCGCCTAGCTTTCCTAAAGCCTCTACATACCCATGAAGTGGGGCAAGATATTTTCGCTGCAGTCAAGAAAGAGCTACTTACGAATCGGAAAATTGTGGTTTTGGATATGCCCTCCCTAGGCGATTTAGCTGAATTTATCGCCAACCGGTTGGCCGCCAATCTTTTCGAGGAGGCACTAGAGCTGAACAACCAGGGTCAAAAGGCAAACTTCGTCATCCTAATTGAAGAAGCGCACCGCTATCTTGCTGATAAAACGAATGCTTTCTATAAGATTGCCAAGGAGGGTAGAAAGTTTGGGATTGGCATGATCTATTCCACGCAATCCCCTCGAGACGTACCCGATGAAATCCTATCTCAAACGGAGAACTTCCTAGTGAAGCATGTCTCTAGCGCAGAAGATATCAAATGCCTTGTTAAATCAAAGGCGCCTTTTGAGTCTGTTAAGGACTTTTTACTGTTTGAACCGGCAGTAGGTTTCACCTATTTCTATTCTGATCAGGGTCAACCGTTCCCGGTGTCCCTTAAAGTTCGCCTCTTTAGCAAGGTGGTGGCTGAGCTAAGACTGAAAAAGGCGGGGAAGGAACTGCAAGGACTTTCTGATGAAGAACGAGCGGAGCTAGAGAAATTCGTCCCTCAACTTTTGGATGCAACGACAGGGATTTACACGGCCAGGCTGAAAGAGGTGGTAGGGAAAATAGGAAGTCCTGGCATTCAACCTTTTATCAACGCATTGCGGGAGCTCGGATTAAGCCAAGTGCTGAAGGACCTGGGTATGTC
>NZ_JBMFOX010000076.1:0-2786 GCF_049969415.1 Hadarchaeum sp. (SeqCode) | reverse complement strand
ATGCCCACGTCGTTGAGGAGGGGGATGAGGGAGTGCAGCATTCCAGCCACCCCACCACCGTGAAACGTGGAGTTTATTTCCAAGACGCGCAAACCATAAAGAGGGCGGGCCGCGGCGAAGATTTCGGCGATCATTTTTTCGCCAACGAGCTCCACATATCGCTCAATGCCCAAACGTTCCATAACAGCCTCCATAAAATTATACCTTCAATAGATGATCAAACAAGCTATTTGATCCCAGAAAGGCGGAAGCCTTCTACAAAATGCCGCTGAAAAAGGATAAAAATTATCAATACTGGTATGGCGCTTATCACAGTTCCGGATAGGATAAGGTTCCAATTTGCTCCCCCCGCTGCTCCATAATACTGCCGGAAAAAGAGGAGACCGATGGGAAGGGTGAACATCTCCATATCCCGCAGGACCACCAAAGGCCAAAAGAACTCGTTCCAGGAACCTTGAAAAGTGAGGATGGCCAAAACCGCCAAGGCTGGCTTGGCCATAGGTAGAATGATCTTGGTGTAGATGCGCATAGTCCCAGCGCCGTCAATTCTGGCTGCCTCCTCCAACTCCACAGGAATGGATTCAAAAAATTGCTTCATCATGATCACCCCAAGACTGGAGACCAAAGCCGGCAAAAACAGCGCCCAGTAAGTGTTGAGGAGGCTCTCCTTCCCGAAAACCCGGGAGATACCGAACAAGCCATCTCTAAGGAGCACATAGTTGGAAATAAACGTCACTTGCTGAGGAACCATCATGGTGAACATCACGAGGAAAAAGAGCAAATTTCTGCCGGGAAAGCGCAAACGCGCCAAAGCGTAACCCGCCAACGGGGCAAAAAGCAAAGCTACTAGCACCTTTCCCATGGCAATTACAAAGGAATTCTTAACCCAGCGGGGAAAAATCGGGTTTCCCATACGATCTCGAAATTCGGTCCAAGCCTGGATGAAATAGCTAAAAATGTATCCCAAAACCCCGGAGGCGAGGTTATCCCAGTAAGCGGTGGTCCCTAGGCCTCGAACGGAATGGGGGGCCAGTGTGGCTCGCAGGAATTTCGAATTCGGAGGCCCTGCTACAGCCAGGGGGAGAACAGGGTAAGTTTGGGCCCCAAGATGGCGGAGGATTATTTTGAATGTTTTTTCACAGCCTTCGGGAATTTCTCGTTCTTCCAGTTCTTCTATTTCCACGGCGGTTATTGGTCGCGGGTCGGGTGGTTGCTGGGGGCCCCGGCCTGGCGGGCGGAGGACCTCCACCCGCGGCTCGCCCTCCACCCCCGGGGGATAGAGAAAAGTCACCTCCAGGGAGAGAAACTTGCCCGGAGCCCAGCCGCCTAGCCATCCGTTGTTTCCCGCTTGGACCCCAAGCTTCCAAGCGGCAATCCAGTTGGGCGGCCAAAGCCGGGGAATATGCAAAGAAGGCGGCCACTCCAGGGGATTGACCTTGAATGCAGAAAGAATAGCGTAAACAAAGGGCCCCACGACAGCAAGGGCCATGGCCCCCAAAAATACATAGACAAAAGCGGCTTTGGCCCGCCTTCGCCGGGCAAACCAGGCTTGGCTGATTTGCCTCCCCCCCATCACCAGGCTTTCTCCCTAACCCCCACACGGCGCTGGATCAGAACCACCACCAAGGTCAGTACCGCTAGGAAGATCGCCGCTGCGGAAGCCATCCCCACTCTGGGCAACCCACCGGCGCCAAACATGTTCCAATAAACGTAATAGGCCAGAGTGACGATGGAGTCCAAAGGGGCCACACCCGAGGTGATCGCCGCCTGATCGAACATCTGCAGAGTGCCAATAAGACCAAGCGTGATCACTAAAAACATCACTGGTCGCAGTGCAGGGATGGTGACATACCACAGCTTGGCCCACCGAGAGGCACCGTCCAACTCCGCGGCCTCGTAGAGTTCCCGGGGAACATCCTGGAGACCAGCGAGGAAAAAAAGCATCATCGTTGGCACGGTGGTGCCAATGTTGAGGGCCATGATCGCCCAAAGTGGGCGAGGAATTCCCAGGAATTTCTCCGCTGTTTCCAGCCAAATTATGTCCACCGGCGGCGTGGGCTTGGGTTGAAGGATGTGAAGGTGACTGAAGACCCAGGTCCCTAGACCGGCCGCCAACAAGCTCACCCAAAGGTATACCGGATCTAAAACCTGCACAGGAAGGCCTCGCCTTCGCCCCCAGCAGACCAGCATGAATTGTACGAGCGCAAGAAGACCCAGAAACGAAAGCACATGAAGATGGTGGGTACGAACAACGCTGAGGAGGAAGTTCACCACACCTCTTCGGTATGTAAACCAGATAAAGATGAGCCCGACAATAACCGAGGAAAGGATGCTGGGCGTGTAAAATGCAGCGCGGAAAAACGTGAGGCCTCGAATTTTCTGATTGAGGGCGATGGCCAAAAGCAAAGCCAAAGAGGTTTGCGTAAAGGTGACGATGATAGCAAAGGACAGACTATGAAACAAAGCCCTGAGGAAACGCGGGTCCGCAAAAAGTCTTGCATAATTAGTAAAGCCTGCGAATTCGGGCGGCGCAAAAAGGTTATAATCACAAAAACTCCACCACAGTGCACGGAAAAAGGCGTAGGCGAAGGCCACCCCCAACGTCCAAAAAAGGGGAAGGAGAAAGAGAAAAGCCCAAAAAATCTCGTTCCGTCGCGGCCCTTTGAGCCAAGACATCAAAAGGGGGCGGGCTTTTCCCCGCCCCCTTCTCCCTTTTAGCGCTTCAACTCCTTGTTCAGCTTTTCCGCTGCCTCCTGCATGGCCGCGGCCGGCGAGAGCTCACCGGT
>NZ_JBMFOX010000075.1:0-2850 GCF_049969415.1 Hadarchaeum sp. (SeqCode) | reverse complement strand
CAGAAGATTGAGCATAATTTTAAAGGTGATTACACCTCCCCTACTAATATTCTTTGAGATAGTTCTTTTAGCTAGGATACTCTGGATTATCCCCTTCTGGCCCATTCTATGGGGTGCCTTGGCTATCATTTATATCCCCTTATTCTGTCTAAGTATAGCCAACATTAGCATGAAACGCGTTTCCCCTGGCGCGAATGATAACGCTTCAGGGGTTGCGGTGATGCTTGAGGTGGCAAGAACGATAAGCGATTCCCCACCAGACGAAATTGAGATCTCTTTCGTGGCCTTCGGGGCTGAGGAACAAGGGCTGTGGGGAGCGAAGGTCTTCTCCAAAAGGGCCACAAACTCCCTTGTATTAAATCTGGACACCCTTGGCGTCGGACATCTTTGTATCGTAGAAGGCAACGGCATAATGAAAAAGAAGGCAACATCCTCCTCGATGAATCAAGCTGTGTTTAAAGCCGCCCAGCTCATTGGAGCCGAGCTCAGACCCATATGGGCGATCTTCGCTTCGCATGACCATATCCCCCTTTTAAGTTCTAGCGCTGGGGCGACTACTTTAACAGCAGATACAAACGAGAAAAAAATATTTGAAAAGTTTTTGAGCTTATTTGGGATAAAAAATGCTCACTTGCGCAGGTACAAGTATATTCATGGGCCCGAAGACTTACCTGATAAAATTGAACTCGTGAATTTGGAAATGGCAGGAAAACTTGTGCTAGAGTTTGTCAAATCTGTAAAAGAAAAATAAAAACAAATAATAACTAAAAGTGTTATGGGCTACCCATTGACTAAGGCACAGTTATGGCGCCGTGTGGACATGCCACTTCGCACGCTCTGCATTCAATGCAGTTCTCAGGCCTAGCCACAACCACCTGCTTGTCCACATCCGGTGGCGCTGACTTTTGAGCGGCCCCCATCTCGAGAGTATTTGTGGGACAAACCGCAACGCATTCGCCTGCGCCCTTACATCTCGTGTAATCAACCACTGGCGGCAAAATTTACACCTCCTTTGTCTTTTGTTTTAGTAATGTTACAATATAACCTGCTATTCTATTTTTAAGAGGCTTACTTTCAATAATGGCTAGCTCGTCCAAAACGTGCTGGTTTTGTTCATAGTCTGTCGAGAATTTATCCGGGTACGCCTCAAGGAGCATCCTTGCAGCACGTTTCACATGTCCCTGTCGAATCCTGCCCATTTTTTGGCCTCCGCTCTTTTGGCTCATCGTTTCAAAGGTTATAAATTTTTGTGTTCGCGGGTTTTCCTCGAAAACGTTGACTTTTTAAGTTTAGCGGCCAAAAGTTGTAAGGCTGGGCCGAGGCTGGGTGGGGTGAAGGAAGGTGAAGAATGAAGTGCCCTCACTGTGGGTCCAGCCGGATCAAAAAAGCGGGCAAGCTGAAGCGCAAGTATCAGGTGAGGCAAGGGTACAGGTGCAAGGATTGCAGGCGTTTCTTCGTGGAGCGGGATGGCTTCGAGGGTAGGCATTACCCGGGCGAAATCATAGCCTTGGTGTTGCACCTCTTCGTTGAAGGGCTTTCCCTCAGCAAGATAAGAGAAATAGTGTGGCAGCATCACGGCTACAGGCCAGCCGACTCGACAATCCTAGACTGGGTCAGGAGCTACTCGAAGCTCCTAAAGCGATTCGAACGCAAGCGCATGCCAAAACCGAGAGTCAAGGGGCGAATCCACCTCGACGAGGTGGAGCTGAAAGTGGGGAAAAAACGTGCTACAATGTGAACGCGGTGGACTCCCGCACGAAATACAATCTTGGTACAAAGCTCGTTTGGCACAGGACCCTTAAGGAATTCGACGATTTCTTCAGGCGCCTCAAAACAGCCCTAGGAACGCAGATACACGAGGTTTTCGAGGCGGAGAAATCCAAGCCACCCAAGGAGCGCAAGCTGGTAACGTTCGTCAGCGACAAGCTCTGGCAGTACAGGACTTCCTTCAACCGCTATTTTTACAGGATAGCGAGGTTGGTGTTCGGAGTTCCGATAGCTTGTAAGCAATACGGCCTCGAGCACAACAACCCGATCGAGCGCCACAACCAAGACATTAAGCAGCGATACAAAGTGATGCGCCATTTCAAAAGCTTCGCCTCGGCCGAGGCTTTCCTGAGTCTGCGGAGATTCGTCTACAACCATGTAAGGACGCACCAGAAACTTAACGGCTTTCCAGCCGAGGAAGCTGGCATCCGATTGGAACTCGGGAGGAACCGCCTCTACGATCTGATCAGGCTCTGTTCCACTACCTAGCTGACCTCGATGCAGGCCTTCAAGCGCGCTTTTAGTGTGGACCATCTCACCCATGTGCTTGAACCATGGTATGGGGGTTTGGTAAACTTCACCACAGGCGTTGCGAATAATCTTTAGACTCCGAAATCGTCCGCCGACGGCACGCAAAAAGTTCAAAACTCACGGGTTCCGAGGAAAACCTTATTTAAAACTTGCTCTTAAAGGGTTCTCCTTCGAATTGTTGACCTACTTAGACTAAAATGGACGAAAATACTTCCGAAGGACTGGACAATCGGCCAATTGACATTTTCGAACCTCTTTCTTGCAGAAACCTGATTTCTCGTATTTACAGACCCTACTGAATTCATCAAACGGCAACGATATCATGTTCAAATGTCTCTCGAATTGAACGAATAAGCTCGGATTTGGGTAATAAACGAATTTTGGGCGTCCTTTTCCTTTAATCATCGGTTTTCTTTCGATTAATCCTTCCAATTCGAATTTCTTCAGCCATTTGATCACCGTTGCCCGAGCATGCCCCGATTTCTCAACGAGTTCCGCTAAAGTTTTCGGTGCCGGATTCTCGATACCTCCGAATACCTCACCGAACTTGCG
>NZ_JBMFOX010000073.1:0-2863 GCF_049969415.1 Hadarchaeum sp. (SeqCode) | reverse complement strand
ATGCGCGTCGGAACTTACCCGACAAGGCATTTGGCTACCTTAAGAGAGTCAGAGTTACTCCCGGCGTTTAGAGGCCCTTGGCCCGGTTGAACCCGGGTTTCAGGTGCCCCCACTGGCCAGGATTCAGCGGCTGTACAAACCCTTTCGGGCTAGCAGCCACCTGTGTTTTTATTAAACAGTCGGGACCCCCTTGCCACTGCGACCTGCGATCCCGAGCTTTCACCCAAGATCGCAGGCACCCCTTCTCCCGAAGTTACGGGGCCAATTTGCCGAGTTCCCTCGCCCCCCGTGCCCCCGACACGCCTTAGCCTTCACAGCCAGGGCACCAGTGTCGGTTCTCGGTACGGTCGCGGTGACTCCTCTCCCATCCCGCTTTCATGGTCCCCCGGAATCGAGGGAACCCGCTAAGGCGGGCCATTCCTGCCTCGCTCGGGTTCTCGCCATTACGGCACTCCTCCGAGCTCGGACAGTTAGATGGGGCGGCGACCCCACTCCCCCTATCCGGAGGCGACGAGATGAGATGCGCGCCCACGAGGGGCGCACGGAGACACCGCGGCGCCGGAATATTAACCGGCTTCCCATTCGGACGCACCCTTTCGGGGCATCCTTAGGACCGGCTAACTCTTGGCCGACTGCGCGTCGCCAAGAAAACCTGGCCCTTCCGGCGGCCGGGGTTTTAACCCGGCTAGGCTGTTACTACCGCCAGGATCTGCAACGGAGATCGGTCCACGGGACCTCACGGCCCCGCTTCCGCCCAATCTCCGCGCCCGCCTACCGCCCACCCTCTACTGAGGGTGACCCGAGGTCTCGGTGGCCGACTTAGCCCCGTCCATTTTCGGGGCCCCCCCGCTCGGCAGGTGAGCTGTTACGCACTCTTTAAAGGATGGCTGCTTCTGAGCCTACCTCCCTGCTGTCTTAGCGGAGGGACGCCCTTCAGTTTGACACTTAGCCGGCACTTAGGGACCTTAACCCCGGTCTGGGTTGTTCCCCTCTCGGCTGTGGGGCTTACCCCTCACAAGCCCGTCTCCGGGCTTCTTGGGAGCCGGCACCTTCGGAGTTCGAAAGGGGAGTGGGGCATAACGCCCCTTGCCCCCCTATCGGTGCTCTACGGCACCGGCCACCTCAGCCCAGGCCAGACTGCGATCTGCTTCGGCGGGAACTAGCTATCACCGGACTAGATTGGCTTTTGGCCCCTAGCCCCAGGTCTGAGGACGCGAATTGCACGTCAGCACCCCTACGGGCCTCCACCGGGGTTTCCCCCGGCTTCACCCTGCCCAGGGCTAGATCGTCCGGTTTCTAGTCTCACCCCCACGGCTACGAGGCCCTTTCAGACCCCTTCCCTCACCTCCCGAAGGAGGCTGCGGAATTTCGGTTTCCCTTCGCCTTCGGGCTTTCGGCCCTTAAACTTGCCGTGAAGATGAACTCCCTGGCCCGTTGTTCGAAACGGAACGCGCCACCCTGGATCGCGGCGATCCAAGCCCCTTGCGAGGCCCAGACCGGCACGATCCTTTCGAGCGGCGCGCGATGTAGCCGCCTGGTTTCAGGCTCTTTTCACCCCCCTCTCGGGGCACTTTTCAGCGTTCCCTCACGGTACTTAGTTCGCTATCGGTCTCGAGAGGTATTTAGCCTTGGAGGCCGTTGGCCCCCGACTTCCCTAGCCAAATCCAAGGCCAGGTACTCGGGTCGATGGCGCGCACTCCGCTCCCTTTAACCTACGGGGCTATCACCCTCTTCGGCGGACCATCCCAGGCCACTTCGGCTAGGGAACGAAGTTGCGCTGCACTCAGGGTGCAGCCATCGACCATATACGCTACATCTCCCACGCGTCACCGCGCGGGATTCGGTTTGGGCTCTTCCCCTTTCCCTCGCCGGTACTCAGGGAATCTCGTTTGATTTCTCCTCCTTCCCCTACTTGGATGTTTCCGTTCGGGGAGTTCGCGCTCCCAGGTGTAAACCCGGGAGCGACGGAGCCCTGTTCGAGCTCCGTCGGGAGGTCCCATTCGGGGATCCCCGGATCTAAGGCCGCATGCGCCTCCCCGGGGCTTATCGCAGCTTGCCACGCCCTTCCTCGCCCCTCGAGCCAAGCCATCCTCCAGGCGGCGTCTGTACGCCTAGCCGGATGCAACACGGAAGCGGTCTGCACGCCCATGCGCGGTGCACATCGCGTGGATGGGGAGCAGACCACGTACCCCATCCCCGCTGCACCCTTCACCCAGCAGTTTCCTGCCGGGCTGCATCTAAGTCGGCCGTGCGGAATCCCCTTTCCGGGGAAAGTTAGGCTTCCATAGGAGGTGATCCGGCCGCACGTTCCGGTACGGCCACCTTGTTACGACTTCTCCCTCCTTGCCCGCCTCCAGTTCGATGGCGCCAACGAGACGCCACCTCACTGGAGACGAACTCGGATGGAGCGACGGGCGGTGTGTGCAAGAGGCAGGGACGTATTCACCGCGCGATGGTGACGCGCGGTTACTAGGGATTCCAGATTCATGAGGGTGAGTTGCAACCCTCAATCATAACTGGGGTGGGGTTTGAGGATTACCTCCCCCTTTCGGGTTCGGCTCCCATTGTCCCCACCATTGCAGCCCGCGTGTAGCCCAGGGGTTTCGGGGCATACTGACCTGCCGTAGCCCCCTCCTTCCTCCGCCTTGTCGGCGGCAGTCCCACCAGTTCGCCTTCCATCCCTAGAGGGGACGGAATGGCAACTGGTGGTGGGGATCTCGCTCGTTTCCTGACTTAACAGGACACCTCACGGCACGAGCCGGCGACGGCCATGCACCTCCTCTCAGCGCGTCAGGTAAGGTCTTTAACCTGACCGTCATTCTGCTGTCACCCCTGGTAAGGTTCCGGGCGTTGACTCCAATTG
>NZ_JBMFOX010000072.1:0-2887 GCF_049969415.1 Hadarchaeum sp. (SeqCode) | reverse complement strand
TGTGTAAACCCACATCGTATTTAAATCAATATTGACATTTTTGTGTCAAATTTACACGTTCACGTCAAGAAGGTTTATATTTGGAAAAAATAAGCGACGAGAGGAGGAAATATAATGAAAAAAATTAAGCATGAGCCGTTTCCTCTTAAGCACGAAAAGGGGGACGCCGTAATAAAGAACATCGGGTTGATCGTTACCGGGGATATTAACAACCCGATTTTAAACAAATCAAAAATTTTGGTGAAAAACGGCTTGATTGAGAAAATAGGCGACGAAAAGACGATCAAGGACAGCGAGGCAGAAACGGTAATCGATGCAAATGGCATGATGGTGATACCGGGATTAATCGAGACCCATGCCCACATAACTTTGCATGACTATTCCGCGATATGTCAAGCGATGAACTGGGTGGAAAACCTGGCCTACTGCGGGGTAACCACCTTGATATCCGAGGGACTGCATGCTTGGGGACTTGGAAGATATTATGACGACCCGGTGGCCACAAAAGCCAACACGATAACAGAAGCGACAATATACAAGCGCTGGATGCCGGGCAGTGCGCTGAAGGTTGTCGGCGGAGCGTTGATTTTAGTAAGGGGATTAACCAAGCAGGATTTCAAAGAGATGACAGATGCTGGAGTAAGACTAATAGCTGAAATTGGAGGAGGAGGACTTTCTGAGCCAGAAGATGTGTTACAGTATATAAAATGGGCTCGTGAGTTTGGCTGGCATGTTTCAGCCCATGCTTCACCGTGTTCCATCCCTGGTTCCTCCCACATGTCGCCGGAGAAAATCATAAAGATAGATCCAGACAAGGTCGCACACTTAAGTGGCGGCTCAACCCCGCTCTCCTGGGATGAAATCAAGGAGACAATCGACAAGACGCGGCGAGACACGGCGCTTGAGCTGAGCGCCCAGTCGAACACTAGGCTGGCGTTGAAGATAGTGGAATATGCTAGGGAAAAAGGACAGCTTGACCGAGTGGTGATGGGTTCCGACCAAGCGGTTGGCTTGGGGCTTCAGTGGGGTTCACTCTGGATGCTGATGGCTCAGGTCGCTTCAATGACCAATGTTGCACCTGAGCAGGTTGTTGCTATGGCGACCGGAAATGCGGCTAGGCACTTCGGTAGGTTCGTTGATATGAACCGAGGAATAATCGAGCCGGGACGAGAAGCTGATATAGTGATTACTGACAAGCCGCATGGTTCAGCAGCTAAGGACTTCTTGGACGCTTTGAAACACGGAGATGTCTGTGCTCCGGCTTTGGTAATGGTAGATGGTAGGGTGGTTGCCATCAAAGGAAGAGATTACCAGTTCACCCAGCGGGCGGTGAAAATAAACGGAGATGAAAAGGACCTGTCGACATACGGGCCCAACGTCGAAGAATATCTGTTTGGTTCACCAGCACCAAGGTATCACAAGTGGATACTGTAAAAAGTAGAAAGAGGAGTAATACATAAAGGGAGCAATGTGGAGCACGACTCAAAGGAGCTTTCACCGTATAAGCGGCTCATCAAAACAGCTTTGAATGAGTTACCGGCGGAGCTGGTGTTGAAGAACTGCAATCTGGTCAATGTTTTCACCGGTGAGATTTCGAGAACAGATATCAGCATAGCTGCCGGCAGGATTGCCAGCATCGAGAAATTCTCTGGAAGAGCGGAAGAGGTCTGGGACTGTAGCCAGTATTATGCAGTTCCTGGGCTGTTGGATGGACATGTGCATCTTGACTCAACCCTATTGACGCCCACCCAGCTGTCCAAGATAATTCTCCCCTGCGGGACGACGACGGTGTTTATTGACCCGATGGAAATAGCCAACGTGCTGGGTCTCCGGGGCATCAATGCATTGCTCGAGGATGCTTGGGGTTCGCCGCTGAAAACCTACGTTCAGATCTCCTCAAGGGTTCCAACGGCGCCGGGTTTAGAAACTACTGGAGCCGTTTTAGGAGTCAGAGAGGTCGTCCGAATGATAAAATGGAGTACCGTTGCCAGTTTGGGGGAGCTGGATCCATCGAAGATCATCCCTCCGCAGGATGAATATCTTTTGAAAGTTATAGCCACCAAGAAAGCTTGGAAAGTGCGGGTGGGCCATGCCGCCGGTCTCACTGGCGCCGAGCTTAACGCTTATGCCTCGGCCGGTATTGGAGATGACCACGAGTGCGTGACAGCCGAGGAAGCTCTGGAGAGGGTCAGAGTCGGCATGAAGGTCATGATTCGGGAAGGTTCTAGCGAGAGAAACTTAGAGGAGCTAATAAAGCTGATTATAAGGGGCGGACAGGACCCCCGTAACTTCTTCTTCTGCACCGATGACAAGCATCCGAACGACATCGTTAGGGAGGGGCATATCGACTATAACGTAAGAAAGGCGATAAGCCTCGGCTTGGATCCGGTCAAGGCAATTCAGCTGGCGACGATCAATTGTGCCGAGCACTTCAGGCTTGATGACGAGGTGGGAAGCATTGCGCCGGGCAGATTTGCCGATATCATCCTGCTTAGAGATTTGGAGAAGTTCAGGCCGGAGATTGTTATCGCCAACGGAAAAATTGCGGCGAAAAAAGGAAAACTGCTCGTTGGGCTTCGTGAGTACAAATGGCCCGCTTGGAGTACCAACACCATCAGGATGAAAAGAGGCATAGTGCCCGCTGACTTTGAGATAGCCAGTGATAGGGAAACTCAAGCAGTCAGGGTAATCCAGATAATTGAGGGCCAGATAATAAACAAGGAGATAAGGGCTGAACTAATGGTAAGGGCAGGCAAGGTATGCGTCGACACCGCTAAGGATATTTTGAAGATAGCCTGTGTGGAAAGGCATAAGAGAACCGGAAATGTTGCAGTGGCATTTGTGAAGGGCTTTGAGCTGAATGAGGGAGCCATTGCCTCCTCAGTCG
>NZ_JBMFOX010000071.1:0-3071 GCF_049969415.1 Hadarchaeum sp. (SeqCode) | reverse complement strand
GGACGAACTCCCTCGCCGAGATGTCCCGGTAGTATTTCCGGAAGGCCTCGGGGCCGAGCCGGCGCTCCATGCCCTTGAGCAGCGGGTCGGAGCGGTCGGGGAAGGGGAACTTGAGCAGGATGATGCTCTTGATTCCCTTGAGGTCAGCCCCCCGGTCCATCTTCGTCGTGAACATGATGCCGTCAAAGGTGTAGGCATCGCCGCCCTCGCTCACCTTCTCCCGGAGCCCGGGCGGCAGGTAGGCGAGGGCGTGGACGGGGACGAAGCCCGGCCTTTTTGCTCGCTTCATCATCCTCTCCAGCATACCCCAGTATTTCCTCCTGAACCTCTCGTCGGCCCACTTGCGGTAGTTGATGACCTCCTCGGAGCCCAGCCGCCTCGGGATTAACCTCCCCGGGAACCTAGTCTCGCCCTCGATGAAGGTGGGCTCGATGCCGAAGACCTCCCTTAAAACATTTTTATCCTGGACGGTGGCGGACATCAGCAGCCACTTGCCGCCGACCTTGTTGCGGATGCTCTCGAGCACAATTTTGGGATCGGGGACAAAGTAGGTAATTCCTTTCTCCCAGATCTCCCACTCGGCGTGGCTCCGGTGTTCCAGAACCGACTCGAGCTTCCAGAGGAGATCCCCTGAGGTCTCATCCATTTCGTTTAACAGGTCGACCAGGGACCGGACGAGCTTGAGCGGGTTGCCTCCGCCCCCGAGGCATCGGGACCATTCCTCGCGCAGCTCCTCCATCATCTCCTTAAGCCCGCCTTCATCGTCCTCGGTGAACTCAAGGCTCCGGCCGACGCTCTCCTGAAGCCAGTTGATGGTGCGCTCGGTGATCGAGACCTTCACCGCCAGGGAGTCGAGCCAGTAGTCCGCCTCGTCAACAACGGTGATTGGTACCTCGGGCAACCTGCCGGCGTTGACCTCGGCTGCCCACTTGGCCGAGTTCATGACGATGGCATCAGCGTCGACGTAGGCTTGGAACTGCCCCCAGTAGGGGCAATCTCCCTTCAGGCACCAGGTCCAGCTGCCTTTGATACCCTCGTAGGTGGCCTTCTTCACCCCCTTCAGCGACTTGGCAATCTCGGGGCGGAAGATGAACCCCCAGTGGGGACACTCGCTGAGGGCGTCAATCCGGCGCTCCCCGCTTTTCCAGTCGATGGGCCTTTTGCAGGGCAGGGAGCTGCTGTCGCAGGAGACGTCACGCCCCTTGTCCGCCTGGAACCTGCAGCGAAAGTTCCGGCGCCCCTTGAGGATGCCGATCTTCAGCCTGGAGCCGTCCTCCTTGAGGAAGTATTTCTCCCCCTCGTAGGCGGCGGCGTACTGATCCGAGAGGACCTTGGTGGGGACCGAGACGATGCCGCGGCCGAACTCCATTATCGTCCGGAGCCCCACTGCCGACTTGCCGCTGCCCACCGTAGCCCGGAGGAAGACGATGTCGTTGTCCTTAAAGGCGCGGACGATCTCTTCAATTAGGTCGGCCTGCGTTTTTCCTGAGGAATAGCGGCGGGGCTCCAGCTGGCCCCCTTCCCCGTAAAGGCAGAACTTGATTTTTCCCGCCGGCATCGATTTTCGCCCCGAGAATAACTTACGGTCGTCGCGGCTATTTATTTCACGCAGCCAGCGCCGGACTTTAGCGAAGATGTTTCCCCGCCGGCCATTTGGACCGGAGTACTATAAATTGGGCCAGCGAAGCAAGGAGTGCCGGTGAAAATTTTTTCGTTAGCCTTAAGCACCTTTATATGCTCGCCCCGCGATACAACTTGGAGCCATATCTTGTTCTATTGTTCTGAGTGCGGCGCCGAGGTTGACGGCAAGGCGAAGTTCTGCCCTAACTGCGGCGGGCGGATTTTTTCTAAATCTAAGGGTTTGGAAAGGGCCTCAGGCACATCGAGATCTGAAGAAGCGCCGGCCGAAAAGCGAACCCACCGCGGGGCAGAAAAGAGCGTTGAGGCCTTCACCGATCGTCCAGCTAAGGAGGGACCTCAACGCAGGAAGGGCGGCGCGAAGATCGGCAGGATTTTAATAGGCGTCATGGTTCTCGTCATTGCCGCGGTTTTATTTTATGCAATTCCGGCGTCGGAGGGGATCGAATCGACCACCGCTCCGGCAACGACTCAGATCACTTCCACCACCACCTCATCCACAACGCCGCCGGCGGTGCTCGGGGTGCTAGAGGGAGCCACGAACTACGTGGGCGCCTATCCGGCGGCAACGGATGTCAGCTACATCGACGCCGCGGGCGTGCCGATGGCCGTGCTGGCATATCCCGGGCAAGTTCAGGTTTTCTTTGATCCGGCGACCAGCGCCACCGAAGCCGAGGAGATCGTTGAGGCAAACGGTGGTGAGATCATCGGGGCAATTCCTCTGGCAGGATATTACCTCGTCCAAGTTGGCATCGGCATCGAAGCCACCTTCATCTCCTCGCTGCGGGGCTACCGTCAGGTCATCAATGCCTTGCCCAACCTAGCGCTGGAGCAGGAGCAGGACGGAGTCTACATCAGCGAGGATTATCTCACCACGTCCAAGCCTCTGCCGCTCAACGTCCACGGCCCGGTTGCCATCGACAGCGGCCGGCACGGCAGGGACGTTGTCGGGACGGCGGCGGCCAACGGAGGTGAAATCACCGATATCGTTAACATAACCGGGTTGGATGGCAGAACTCCGGGCGACAAATGGGTACTGGCGCTGAACGCCGTCGCCCAGGGAAATGCCATCTTTAATCCCGGCAAGACCACCTTCATCAACATCTCCCAGGGCGCGGGCTACCGGGACGATGCTCGGAGCGGCGACACGAACAGGAATGGTGAGCTGGGTGATTGGTCGGACTGGTCCAACCTTCCCCCAGAACTGCAGCAGGAGGCCATCAACAACCGCATCGCCTTCATGAGCAACGTTCTCCGCGGAATTCAGTCGCTACCCTATGACCTCTACAACGACACCTTCATCACCATGTCGGGAGGAAACAACAACATGCCTTTGGAGCCGGTGCTGAACGCCTTGAGGTCGAACTCAGGGTGGGAGGCCTTGCTGCGGAACACGGTTCTTGATGTTGATTCTGACCTGCAAGGGCTTTCAC
>NZ_JBMFOX010000070.1:0-3116 GCF_049969415.1 Hadarchaeum sp. (SeqCode) | reverse complement strand
GAAGGAGCTCCTGGGCCACAGCTCCATCAGCACCACCCAGGTCTACGTGCACGTCTCCCGCAAGCGCCTGGAGGAGGCCGCCCGGGCCTTGCCGGACGTAGCATTTAGTGGTGGGGCCGTTTAACTCTAGCTGTCCGCAGGGGATCCAGGTAGCCCAGCTGGCCTGGACATACATTCATCAGGTTGGCTACGATCCTTTTTCGCTTGAATTTCCCTGGCGCTTTGAAAGAACTCCGTACACAGTTTTAGTTTCGGAGATCCTTCTCAAAAAAACCACGGCTTCTCAAGTTCGTTCCGTTTTTCTTGATTTTATCAAAAAATTTCCTGAACCGTGTATACTCGCTCGTTCTTCCGAGGAAGAATTATGGCACATTCTCAGACCCCTCGGTTTAAGGAGGAGGATTTTTGAACTAATTAGAATTGCTTCCGTGCTATGCGAGAAATTCAAAGGTTCTGTTCCTTGTGACTGGAAGGCTCTCTTGTCAATACCAGGCATCGGGCCTTATATAGCGGGAGCTGTTTTGTCTTTTGCGTGCGAGCTTCGCGCCCCCATCGTTGATACAGGTATAGCAAGGTTTTGGGTTAGGTATACTGCGATCCCGATCCGGAAGAGAAGCTCGCCGCACAAGGATCCGGTTTTGTGGGGTTGTTCTTTCGCGTATATAAGCGCTTTTCCAGGCCCTCCTTCTTTGGGAAACTACTTCTTGCTAGATTTGTCGCGGGAGAAGTGCGTTGCAAAGAGGCCTTTTTGTTCGCTATGCCCTCTCGCTCGAACGTGCTCGTGGGCCAGAAACCCGGTGAGTACTTAGATTGGTGAGTACTTAGATTAAACCTTTAATGTAATTCTCAATAAAGGTCTCGGCATTGGCCATGCTCGTTATGGAGAAGGTACCTTCTATCAGCTTGAGACCGTTGATGTAATTTTCTAAAAACTCCTTGCTTTTATTTTGATTGTGAATCCAGCAAGCTAGGCAAGCTAGGTGGTGCGGTCCGATAAATCGGGAAAGATCGCTATCTGTTTCATTTTTCTCTTCTTCATCATCATCTGTTTCATCTGTAGTAATAATAGAGAAGTACGGTACCGGATTTGCATTTCTCAAAAGTAGGGCTAGGGCTTGCAGCATGGAGGCTTCGTAAAGAAGCTGGTACCGCCTGTCCGGGCGGTAAGATGTTTTTATGGAAAAAACAGCAATTATTTCTGTAGCTGCAACTTTCAAGCTTTCCCTGTTTTTCATGAGTTTATCAATAACTGCGTTCGGGCTTTCGCCCGCGGAATCTCCGTTCTCATCCTGGTGGTTTGTGAAGAGGGAAGGTTGCTCAGCGGATGGGGTGGACGGCTTACGGATCAAAACAAGATCTGGTGACGGAAACTTGATCCGCTTGAGTATGTTATCCTTAAAAAGCAAGGAAGTAATCTCGGATTCTTCTGGTACCTGGAGCAAAGAGAGGAACTTTGAAGCACCCTCATCCTTTGAGGAGGGCAACTTGACCCATAAAAGCTGGTTAAACGCTAGGGGATCAAGTTTTTTTCTGGCGGCAGTATACAGGTACCAAATTATCAAGCGTTCTGCTATTTCACCCCTTGCTCTCGCGATGGCTTGTGCTGAGGCCTCTTGTTTCTCCGCATCTTCCTTAAAACGAGCGAGAACTTCATCTAGATTTTGAATATCCAGATCTTTCCCCTTAAGGGTTTCAATAAAACCAATGGTGTCAAGCCCCTTTTTCTTTTTTGCTGCCATACATCTTACCCCTGCTCAAGAGCGGACACCAAGGCTTTTTTTATGCTCCTTGCCAGGAGGCGGGAGAGCAGGACCGGAACCCCGTTGGAAACCAGCTTGAATTTCTTTGTCAGGCTCATATCCCCGGGTAAGACGTAGGTGTCGGGAGCTGTTTGCAACCTGAGCGCCTCGCGAACTGTGATGCGGCGGTTTTCAACTGGATGAAGGTGAACCTCGTTATTGCCGTAAGCGACGGTTGGGCTGTACCGATACCTGTGAAGCCGCTTAAAAGATTTTCGGGAATCATCCCCTTCTTCAATTTGCCAGAACTTAGGAGATCTTGGCTGGAAGAAATCTTCCTGGTTGGGGAGATGGTCAACCCCTTGAAACGCGGTGATGACCATCAGCTCCCTTGGTAGCCGGGGATCGGTCTGGACTTCGGCGCCCACGGGATTCTTCGCTGGCCAGGGAAGAGCTTTGACTCCGGGATATTTGGGGGAGGGCCAGCGAAAAGCTCTGTATGCGACGGAGAGGTCTTTTCTAAAACCCACGATAAAGACCCTTTCTCTGTCTTGAGGGACGCCATATTCCAAAGCGTTGATAATTCTGTACTGGACGAGATAGCCTACTTCACGAAACGCGAGGACCAGCTTGTCAAAAGCGTTTTCCCGGTGCTTTTTGGTCGTGTAGAGTCCTTTGACATTTTCAAAAACGAAGAAGAGCGGCTTCATCTCTCTGACTTTTTCGATAAAGTCAAAAACAAGCTTCCCCCGATCGCCCTTCACACCAAGATTTTTCCCTCCGATGGAAAAATCTTGGCATGGGGGTCCGCCAAGCACTCCTGTCACCGGGACGCCGAAGTGGTTGGCAAAAGACAGATCCTCGGCCAGGCCTGCTAACCTCTTCGCATCTATCCCGGTCAGGTCTTCATTTAGCACCTTAACTGCAACCGAAGAACTGGTGTTGCCCGATGCTTTTATTAGGGGTACGGCTGCCTGCTCGTAGGCATGCGAAAAGTCCGTATCGATCTCGACCGCCAGTACAGGGATTATTCCTTCTTGTGCAAAACCTATGTCCATTAAACCTCCTCCACTATACGTTGAGATGGCCGGAAAATAGATGTCGTGCAATTGACCCAGGCCAGATTTTGCTTTTTCCCCCTCGCGGGCATTCTCGCTAGCTATAAACTCGAGCAGAGTTGGTTGGTAGCTCATACTTGCTTTTCCTCAATTTCACTCAAAAGACCTGGTTTGCGGAGGAGGATGTCCACCGCCCAACGGATGAGGGTGTTCTCCGTGATCCTTTCCCCCTTCCCCTTCCTCTCCCGGTTCAGCCTCCGGGCCAGGGCGGTGAGGGCGTCCAGCTGGTCTGGGCGGAGGCGGCACTCCTTGCGCACGT
>NZ_JBMFOX010000069.1:0-3124 GCF_049969415.1 Hadarchaeum sp. (SeqCode) | reverse complement strand
ATATTAACTATTTGCATCATACCAATAAGTATGACTCCAATGGGAAGAGAAGTATTAAATAGAACATTTGATAAAGTTTTTACTTTATCGGAGCTTAAGAAGTTCAAAGAATTTTTATTAGATATCACCACTTCTTCTGCCTAAATTATGGGGAGTAAACCAGAAGGTGTTTTCCCTATACATCAAACTTAAGGGAATTGGCGGGGGAGCACACAAGGGGTGGGCGTTGCGGTTCAATTGGATTCAACGCCGGGAATCTTACCAGGGGCGACAGCAGGATGAGGGTCAGTCTGAAGGGCTTACCAGAAATAGCAGTGTCAGAAAAATATAAATATGAACATATATAATAAATAACATGTTAACGAAAACTGACATAAATATGCTACAAGACCTCGAGTGGGAAAACTTAACAGAAAGTGAAAAGGGTTATATAATAGGAATGTTTATAGGAGACGGTAACCTCTTTGTAGCGAAGAATAATAGAATCTATCGAGTAAGATTCTTTCTTTCTGCTGAAAGAGACAGTAAAATAGCAAAGAAGTTAACTATAATGCTTAGAAAACTCTTTCGTTTACATAAAATAAGAGTGTACGAAGATAATAAAAAAGAAATAATAATCGAAGTGCATTCTAGGGCATTTGTCCAGAAACTACTAGAGCATACAAAAAATAAGACTTTAAACCATCTAAATTTTTCAAACGAGTTTTTAAGAGGTATTCTAGAAGGATTAATAGATAGTGACGGTTACTTTTCAGGTAGAAAAGCTTACATTTCAACTGCTAACAAAAAATTAAAAAGTCAACTCTGTAAAATACTCCAAAAATTTAATATATCTTACCAACTGTTCAAATCAAAATCCCATTGGTCAGCTAATATAATTTGGAGAATAGCTTTCTCACGAAGTTAGACACTGCTATTGGGATCAAGCCGAGAGGTGGTGCATGGCCATCGTCAGCTCGTACCGTGAGGCGTGCCGTTAAGTCGGTTAACGAGCGAGACCCACATCCCATGTTGCCATTCCTTTCTCCGGAAAGGAGGCACTCATGGGAGACTGCCCGCGATAAGTGGGAGGAAGGAGTGGGCGACGGTAGGTCCGTATGCCCCGAATCCCCTGGGCTACACGCGACGCACAATGCGTGCCACAATGGGATGCGACTCCGAAAGGAGAAGCTAATCCCCTAAAAGCACGCTCAGTTCGGATTGAGGGTTGTAACTCACCCTCATGAAGCCGGAATCCCTAGTAGGCGAACGTCATCATGCAATTATGATAAGAGGCTGGAGATGCTTCATATTGCGTGGGTTCGTTCGTCGAATACGTCCCTGCTCCTTGCACACACCGCCCGTCAAGCCAATCGAGTGGAACTCAAACAAGGCTTTCTCTTCATGGGAAAGTCGAGTTTGAGTTCTGCGAGAGGGGCTAATCCCTGGAAGTTCAAGGATAAAGATGATAATTTGGCTTGACTCTGATCGATGATGAGTTGGAGGTGAGTTGATTTAAAATGAACTTCCAGGAGCCTAAAGTCGCCACAAGGTAGCCGTACGGGAACGTGCGGCTGGATCACCTCCTTAAGTTTTTGTGTGCGGTAATACCTCTAGGCACTAAAAAGAAACCTACCTGAGAATTTCTTTTCAAAACAAAAAGTTAAAAGTAATCCATTAAAAAATCGAAAAACCCAAACTTTCCTGTTCTTACAAAACCAATTCCATGGTCTCTAACCAAATAAAGAGTTTCTCTGAACATCGGAAAATGAGAAAGAGTGATGTAAGGAATTACATAATCGTTCTTAAAGCCGTTGTTTGAAGCTTTTCTTAATGCTATTTCTGGTTCTTCTTTGCATGAGTTAAAAGCTAAATCAAAACTCTTAAAGCGGGAGTCTAAACCGGAAAACATTGCCAAGTCATTTTCTCGGGCATACTCTATAGCTTTTTTGTTAGATTTTGTGAGTTCTCTTCTTAAAGAAGGTACACACTCTAGGTAATAGCTAACTTCAATTAAAGGTTTACACGAAACCTCTCCGATCTCATAAAGTTTGTAAATTCTGTTTACTCTTTCCCCTAAACCACATATACCGAACTGATGGGGAACTGCTATTATTCCGTTGTCCTTTTCTATTGCTCTGCAAACATCTTCCAAACTTTTTGGAGCTATTCTGTTTTCCCATTTTTCCTCGTTTAAGCACAACCCTAAAACATGAAAATTATCGTAGGTTAAAAACTCTAGACCAAAGATTAAGTTATCTTTTTTTGAATCGAGGTAGGATTTAATTTTTTTATAAGCTTTAATCGGCAAATCAATTTTTTCACAAGCAGTAGCTTTATCCGTGAGAATTAGATAGTCTATCTTGCTTTTTTCAAAATCTTCTGCTAATTTTTCTGAGCTTTTTCCTAAGTTAAGCTTTTCTCCTTCTTTTGTGTGAAAGTGAATCGTTACTAAAGGCATAAAAAGTAAAAAGAAGATTAAACTTTAAATCTTTTTAAAGTAGTGGAATTTTATAAAAATTAAAAGTCAATTAATTATTGATGGGCCGGTAGATCAATGGTAGATCGCCTCGCTTGCAACGAGGAGGTTCGGGGTTCGATTCCCCGCCGGTCCACTTAAACCTTCTAACTATAAATTAAAAATAAACCACATTGCAATGCCCTGGACACAAAATCTTTGGGTTTAATTTTTTTAATTTCTCTAAAGTTTTCTTACTTTCAATTCTCGAACCTGTAGGATATGTCCATCTGCCTTGATAATTTTTCCCAAACCATGCATCTCCTGAGAAAAGAATTTTCTTTTTTTCCTCAAAAAGAGAAATCGACCCATCAGTATGTCCGTGGGTTTCTAGAACTTTTAAATTGAGCCCACCTCCTTTTATAATATCACCTTCCTTTACCGTTTGATCGATTTTTGTTGGCAATAATTTTTTCGGGCTCATTTCCAATAACACTTTTTCATTCAAAGTTTCTATCGCTTCTCTTTCTTTTATCCCACAAACAACTTTGCATTTATTGATTCTTTTTAATTCATTAAGAAACAATATATGGTCAAAGTGACAATGGGTAATAACAATTAGATCTATCGGCTGTTTAACAAAAACCCCTGCGTCAATAAGTATTTTTTTCTTATCATCGATGTAAT
>NZ_JBMFOX010000068.1:0-3155 GCF_049969415.1 Hadarchaeum sp. (SeqCode) | reverse complement strand
TCCCACTGGAGGTCTCTGGCCTATTCACCAGAACAGCATTTTCGCTGGGTCCCAACCCAGGACAGCGAGGAAGTCGTTAAGCCGTTGAACAGGCCGTCAATTAAACGGCAAGGGAATGCGCTATGAGTGGCCCCACAATAATTGGAATTTAAAAACTTTCTCAGGATGTAAGGTTCCAATTTGTTGATAAAATAACCAAACATATTCCTGTTATTCTGTAATAGTTTAGGCCACTCATATTTACGCTACTTTACGACGGTCAGAGTTACCGCCGCCGTTTGCCGGGGCTTCTCCCTGTTGGACCAGGGTTTCACACACCGGCACTGGGCAGACCTCAGAGACTGTACAAATCCTTTCGGACTAGCAGTCTCCTGTGTTTTTTAACCAGGAGGAGAGCGTAAAATAGAATTTTTCTCCTTCTGTTTGTTAAACAGTCGCTTCCTCCTTGTCACTGCGACCTGCTCTCCCTTTCGAGAGAACAGGCACTGCTTCTACCGAAGATACGCAGCTAATTTGCCGATTTCCCTGGATTGGGTTCTCCCAACACACCTTCGCCTTCTCAGCGACCCTACCTGTGTCGGTTCTCGGTACGATCATGGAGGATTCTTCCAGCTTCCTTTTTCACGGGTTCCAGGAATCAGCCGAACTCCGCGTACACGGAGCTATTCCTGCCTTCACCTGTTTCTCCTCATTACGAGACTCCACAGGCTTCAGCAGTTAACTTACGTCGGCCTATCCCGAAACGTCAGAAAGCTGGCTTGCGTTGCCGCGCGTACCTCCATGGTATCGGAATATTAACCGATTTCCCGTCGAGTGCTTCGGTTAAGAGCACCCTTAGGATCGACTAACTGCCAGCTGACGAACATTGCTGGCAAACCCTGAGGGTTCAGGTGGCTGGGATTTTAACCCAGCTATGCTGCTACTCACGGCAGGATCTTCAATTCTGTACGGTCCACTTGTTCTCACGAACAAGCTTCTACCCGTACAGAACGCCTCCCTACCCCCGCTTTCGCGGTCTGGGGTATCGACAGCTAGCTTAGTCCCTTCCATTTTCAGGGCCCAAACCCTCGGCAGGTAAGCTGTTACGCACTTTTTAACTGATGGCTGCTTCTAAGCCTACAGCCCTGCTGTCTAGGGGTTTGGACTCCCTTCTCCTTTAAGCTAGCATTTAGGGGTCTTAACCCCAGGTTGGGTTGTTCCCCTTTTGGGTGTCGAGCTTAACCCAACACCCTCACTCCGACCTTCTCAGGCAGCAGTAGATTCAGAGTTTGACAGGATGGCTGATGCTTTCGCACCTTGACCATCCAATCAGTCTCTTTACCCTACTGCTTACCTCTGGTCAGGCTGTACTGACGTACATTTCGGGAGGAACCAGCTATCACCAGTCTCGTTTGGCTTTTCACCCCTAACCCTAGGTCAACCGAGCGATTGGGTCTCAGCACCGGTTCGGACCTCCATTCCTCTTTCGAGGAACTTCATCCTGCCCAGGGTTAGATCGACTGGCTTCGGGTCTTGCTCAAGTAATTTAAGGCGCTTTCACACCTCGCCCCACACTTCTTTCGAAGCTACGGGCTCTCGCTTTCGCTTCGGTTACGAGGTTCAGACCTCTTAACCTCACTACTTGAGCAAACTCCCTGCCCCGTTTTTCAGAACGGATGCTAGGACACTGTAAGCTACTCCTCGTACTCTTCTCTTGCGAGAATTTCCTTTGGAGTAGCACCTTCCATGCCCTAGCTGACTATACCCAACTTGGTTTCAGGCTCTTTTGGTGGAAGACCAGACGATTTCGAAACAGATGGCATTTCCTTTAATCGACAAATTGGTAAATAATTACATTCAATACTTTCTTCTGCATCAACAAATCCGGCTACCTAAAATACTTGAGTTTCTAAAGGTGTGTTTCAAGTTATCTTGTCTGGTCTTCTTTCACCCCGCTTTCGCGGTGCTTTTCAGCTTTCTCTCACGATACTAGTTTGCTATCGGACTTGGTTAGTATTTAGGGTTGGATGTTAATGCCACCCAAATTCCCACTCCATATCCAAGGAATGGTACTCAGGAGACTTGGCATTTCCCTTCTTGCCTTCCCTTACGGGACTATCACCCTCTATGGTAGAGCTTTCCAGCTCACTTCAGGTCGGCAAGCTAGGAAAGACCCAAGTCCTTTAACTCCACATCCTTTCTTTCTCCTCGAAAGAAAGTTCGGTTTGCCCTGTTCGGCTTTCAGTCGCCCTTACTCACCGAATCTCAGTTGATTTCTTTTCCTGCGCCTACTAAGATGCTTCACTTCGGCGCGTTCCCCTTCCTTCCGGAATAGCCCTTAACGGGCTAGGAATCCCATTCAACAATCCTGGGGTCAACTCCTCCATGCGGATAACCCAGGCTTATCGCAGCTTGGCACGGTCTTCTTCGGCTAACCAAGCCAAGCCATCCACCAAGTGGGTTGGTGTTGCCAGACCTCTTTGACCAGCTTATCCTATGGTAGTTTCATTTTTTGGTTTCATAAAGACAGTTCGTTCTTCATCTTTTTTCAGACGCTGTCAGCCAAATCATTAACCTCAACTCTTAAACCCTTATCGTTAAAAATAAGGATTTGCATTTGAAGAGAGCTCGTTAGGTGCCCATTTCTTCATCTTTCATCAGTTAGAAGGGCAAACTCATAGCTAAACAAAAAGGCCGATGCTCAATTTAGAATGCCATACCGACACCGGCAAATTTATTATTAGTTTTTATAATTTAAAAACTTTTTTCTATTTAAAGCTTTCTATTTTAAGGCAGATAAAAATTCTTACTTTTCTTGATATTTTTTTCTTTTGAAAAGCTAAAAGAAGAAATTGGAAATATGTTTAACGTAAATTAAATTTGATGTTGCCGACGAAAATGTTTATGCTAGGAATCAAAAAATCAAAAATAACAAAAGATGCAGAAGAATTTATAAAAAAACTAGAAGTTAAAAATCTTCTTGAAACAATACCAACTAAAGTGACCGAAAATGTATTTTTGTTTAAGTCAGAAATAGGAAGTTTTACTTATTACATCGATGATAAGAAAAAAATACTTATTGACGCAGGGGTTTTTGTTAAACAGCCAATAGATCTAGTTGTTATTACCCATTGTCACTTTGACCATATATTGTTTCTTAATGAATTAAAAAGAAT
>NZ_JBMFOX010000067.1:0-3220 GCF_049969415.1 Hadarchaeum sp. (SeqCode) | reverse complement strand
TTCCTTCGTCTCTTTTTGTCATTCTGAGGGAGCAAAGCGACCGAAGAATCTCAGATCCTTCGCTTCGCTCAGGATGACAAGAGCAAAGAAGCCCCTTGCTGAAGGCTTTTTTGGCTTTCGGCGTCCTCTTTTCAGTTTTGCAAGAAGCCTGCCGGACACTGATGTTCTTTTATATAAAGATTAATTTCTCAACTTTCGCACCAAGTATCGGCAGTTATTACTGATTATTTTACTTGACTATTACTTTTATAATTGCAAAGGCTCCAAGGCTGTGGTAATATAACTAATCGATTAGATTAAACAAACCACAACAAAGGAGCCTCCTTATGTATAACAAAAATATCAATGAATTTCAAGGGCAAATCAAAACGGCACTCAAAGAGGCTCTGCCCACCCTTGATTTGACGTGCAACCGGCTGTTTCAGCGACTGCGGCTCAAGAGCCATCTTACCGGGGCTGGCATCAGGAAATGTGAAGGTTATGCGGCCGTGCATTTGGTCTTTGTCATGTTTATTTCTGTATTTCTAAACTTACCTGGACTGTGTGGCCCTGCTCATCTCAATCTGACGGCTCTGACCGCGGCTGGTAAGGATGCCTTTTACCGTCTGAAACATCGCGATCTAAGTTGGCGTTCGTTTCTCTGGCGTTTTCTTGGCTTTGTGGCGCAGCAGTTGGGGTGGTCCCAGCAGGCACCGACCGAGGCCTATGTCGTCCTGGATACCACCGTTCTCCCGAAAAGAGGCGAAAAAATTGAAGAAGTCTCTTTTGTCTATGACCATAGCCGGGGCCGCTCAGTGCTGGGTTATGAGCTGCTCACCTTGCTCATGGTTAATTCCCAGGGATACTATCCCCTTGATTTTGAATATCATTTTTCCAATAAAAAGGGACATGCCTACCAAGCGGCCACGGTGTCCCGGCGCCGCAGCAGCTTAGACCGGCGGCGGCTGCTGGCCCAGCAAAACAAGTTTGACGTCAGCCTCCAGATGGTCCAGCGAGCTCTTGCCAAAGGCGCGAAAGCGCTTTACGTCCTGGTGGATCGTTGGTTTGCTGCGCCGAACTTTTTCCTGAACCTCCGCTGGTTGGGCGTCCATGGCATCGGCCGTCTTAAAGCCGGTAAAAGCCGCTACCTCTATCAGGGGCGCGAGTATACCATGGAGGAATTATACCGGCTGGTCAAACCCAACCTCAGCCGCTGCCGGGCTCTGGGCTATGACCTGGCTCGGGTGGAGGTCACCTGTGCCAATGGCCTTCCCGGCATGATTGTTTTCAGCCGTGGCTACCGAGAACCTCAGGTCAATCTCCCCGCTGGCGCCAAGCTGCCGCCGCAGCCCAAGTGGGCCGCCTTTTTTACCACCGATGTGAGCCTGGCCGCCGCCGAGGTCGTCAAAAAATACCTGTGCCGCTGGTCCATTGAGGTCTTCTTCAAAGAAGCTAAGACCTTGTTGGGCTTAGGAAAAGACCAAGGCCGGAGTTTTGCCGCCCAAGTGTGCGCCACCACCCTGACCTTTCTGCGCTTCCATGTCTTGGCCTTTGTCAAGGCCCAAGGCGACGCGGCCAAAACCATCGGCGGCCTCTTTCGCGAAATGGCTGAAGAAATCGGCCTTATTCAATTCCAAGACAAAATCATCGCCTATTTTCGACAATTCCTCACGGCGACTTTAAAAAGGCTCAAACGGTCACTCCCTATCTCCGCCAGTTTCGGTGCCGTTGTAGATACAATCGATATTGTTATCAACGAGTTAGACCTGTGTCAGGGGTGCGAAACTTGAGTAATTTCTTAAAATGAGGTCATACTATACGATCCACTGGGGAGCGGCAACAATGTTCTGATGATGTAGAGGGAGCGCTTCAAGCCGCTCTCATTTACTACCACAACATCGTTATCTTTCACGGGCAGATCCGGATCGGCCCGGGCAACGATGTCCTTGAGATTGACGGCGATGCTCATGGGCTTGCCCTGGTCGTCAAACCGCATGATGGTGATATTATAGGTCCCCAATATGGGATCAACTCCTCCGGCCATGGCCACCGCTTGGGAAACGGTCAGGTTCTCCTTTACTGAGACCTGTCCAGGGCGACGCACTCCTCCCAGCACATAGGCGGTGCCGGCAAAAGGGACATGAACGACGTCGCCGTTCTTTACCGGTAGATTTAATTCGGGAGCCTGACCGCTCACCAGACGGCGCAGATCAATAACAATGGTCTCCGTTTTGGGGCTGAAGGGTTGTATTGTCGCCGTCTTGGTACTTTTGGCCAGATCCGGGGCGTTCTGGTGGCGAATCAGGTTCAGGGTGTCCCCGGCCTGACTGCCCGGCTTGCTGGAAAACCCTCCGGCCATAGCCAGAACTTCCAACAGTGTCCTGGGACCGATGATCTCGTAAGAACCAGGTTTCTCTACCGCACCAGTGACTGCCACCCGCTGATGTTGATACTCCTTGACCGCCACGTTAATTTGAGGATTGACCAGATATTGACTGCCATAGAGCTCCTGCAGACGTTGTTCGATCTGTCGGGTGGTGAGACCTGCAACTTTCACCGAGCCGACCAGGGGCAGCGAGATCTCGCCCTGACCGTTGACCCGCACCTCCCGGCTCAAGTTGTCTTGGCCAAGTACGGTAATAGTCAGCAGATCTTCCCGGCCTACCTGATAATCCTTGTATTGGGCCAGAGAAGCCTGGCTGGCCTGAACCAGTAACTGCTGCTGTAAATCTTTGTTTGGATCCGGCGGCTTAATCTGGGACAAGGCTTGGGCAGTCAGGGCCTGCTGGGCCCTCGTCCCGCCGCAGCCGGCCGGGCCGCTGATGAACACCACGGCCAGCAAAACCGCCCCCCCGTATCGTTTAACAGCTTCTGTTAAATTGTTTTTACCAAGAACCTTCTGCAAATTCTGCCTCATGCCACCAGAAGAAATCGCCTTGATGCCCTTCCCCGATCGGCCTGGCAGCACACCAACCGGAACTATCCGGCTCTTCCAGGAAGCGATAATATTCCTCTGCCACGCAAGGCCCTCCGGAGGTTTCTATCCCCGCGGCCCTTGCCCCGGTTAACCCTTTGCTCTGATTGTCGCTGATTAATTCGACCTCATTTTACCAACAGTATTCTGCTGCGTCAACATTTTTCGCTGATCAGGCAAGGCGTTCATAACGTGAGACCGTTGCAAAAAGAGGATTTTCATTTTGCCCTTGATTTCGGGTCAAATTTTTAATCACAAAGGAACTAG
>NZ_JBMFOX010000066.1:0-3228 GCF_049969415.1 Hadarchaeum sp. (SeqCode) | reverse complement strand
ATGTCCAGGTCGGCCCATTCAATGTCGCATTCGATCTAGGTGGAGTTTATATAAACCCTACATTTCAGCCGTCTCAAGATAAGGCTGTTCCACCTGAGGTCTACCTTCCGAAACCTAAGCCGGAACCGAAGCAACCTGTTAAGGTTAATGTTCCACCTACTGATTTGTCGCCTGTGACAAATCAGTTAATCAATGTTCAGTCTGACCTTAAAGAATTGATTAAAACAGCGGGTGATATTAAGGACTGTTCGTGTCCAGTGGATTATGACCTGGTGGTTACGGAGATTGGGGAAGGAAACTCAGGGGTTGTAGCCCTACCGGCTAACACTGTTAAGGTTAGGCTGTTGTTAACTAAAATTCCCGCCAATCCAAAAGTTATTCAGAATGGTGGTGCAAATGCACCATTGCAGTACTTCTGTGGATATTATTCGTTCGGTGATGGCTCTGCTTTAGGTTCCCGTACGGCATTGAATACCGCTTTGTCTCACTTGGAAGCTCCACCTAGAGCAACGTCATTTTCCTGGTCACTCTATGCCGGGTACGAGGCAAAAGTCAGTGCGATTCATGCTGTGCCAGAAAAACCTGGGGCTCAATTTGTGGTTACTCAAATGAAGTTACCCCCATAATGGATATGGATGAAGTGTGTTAGGGGAAGGTTATGGCGCTTGATTTTGTAACGACTAAGTATGAATCGGATAGCGGTACTATCACGAAAATTAAGCTAGAGTCAGCTTCGATCCCATTCGCGGGTACTCCACCGTCGGGTGCGGTTGATTTGGGAATTAGCGCTATTGTGTCTCGGTCTAAGCGGACTGCTGGATTGCACGCTCGATGTGCGATTCTGTCTCGCGAAGTTGGTACTGCACCTAATCAGTTTACAAAATATAAGGAAGTAGCCTTGTTAACTCTGACTAGAGCCACAGTGGTTCAAGGCCTGATTGGAACTACAGTTAGTATTGGTGGAGTTGACTGGAAAGTAGAGTCCGTTAAAGGTGAGGTTGCTAAATAGGTGATTCCCTATAGGAAAGATCGCCTGAATAGGTGAGGATATGGCGTTGTCGGGAACTATCACTCAGGTTGGCTACCAGGTGCTGCACACTGCTGTTATCGGCTCTGGGGGTATGGGTTTTGTAGTCACTCCATCACCCCCATTACCCGCAAACCCCTGTTATGGGGTTTTCATGCTGGTGATAGATCAAGCTAATCCAGCGTATAGATTTGTTGCAGGCCATAAAACGGTATGGCGCGATGGTGTGGTATTGTTCCCGGCATATCCTGACATTTCGTATGACCTGGTATTTGTAGCTAGACCGACGTCCATTGGTAGGGACTTCTTTATACAGGTATAGAAAAATGGTGACACTCGTTTTGTTTTGCAACATTGATCCGCTCTAACAGGCGGATTTTTTATTGACGGGTGAGACTAATGAGACTAATGACGATACAGAAATTCCCTAACAGAGAGATAAGGATTTCTCTCTGTCAGCAACCACCTGTAAAACAAGTCTCATTTAAGACTCAAGATAAGACTAATAAAGATCTAGAAGAGTGTTCCACTCCTTTCTTGTCATATGTTCAAAACTCTAAACGGCTTTCGGGTAAGGACTCTAGCGGCATTCCAGAGAGTCAGCTTAGACCAGGGTATGGGGGTTTGCCGCGTACTCAGCGCTTCTCAACCTATGCTCGCAGACAGATTCTTAGAGCAGGTGGAGCGTTAGAATCGGCCCACCCCTACTCAGAGTGCTTATTCCTTACTCTGACGCTACCTGGTAGTACTCCTTCCGCGTTAGAGGCGCTTGCTAGGTATAGCGCCTTCGCGGTACAGCGATTTAAGGCCTGGTTGGGGAAAAGACTTTCTAATAATTTGAGTATTTATACATGGGAGTGGCAACGACGTGGAGCACTTCACTTGCACTATGTTGTTCATTGTCCTGATAGAGAGAAGGGCGAATATATCCGTCGGAATCTTAAACAAGAATGGATAAGAATTTTAAGTGCAATATCAACCCGGTCAGGGGTAGATTTGTTTGCTCAGCACAAGGGTTTTTCATGGTCGCATAACAAAGAAGTTACTAAAACGGACGCTCAGTGGTGTGAGAAGTCCGTAGCGGCTTACCTGTCTAAATATGTTAGTAAGGCGGGAAGCTCTAACGAGCGAACTCCAAAAAACGCCTTTTGTCCATCGCGTTGGTATGGCGTTTCCCGTCCATTACTGCAACTGCTTAGGGAGATGTCATTTTCGGTGCGTTTGGATTATTTGCGTTCTCAACAGGCGCTTGCCTGGTATGAGGATTGCTTATCTCTGCTAGAAGCTTGGTCAGTGAAGTGCTACGAATATAAGCATAGGGTAGGAATCGGGAAAACCCTGGTTTCCTACGCAAGTGCAGAGGACTCTAATTCGTTATGGATGACGCTAATGACTACAATTTTCCCAAATCAAAACTATTGCTCTAACACAGAGTTGAATTTGAGACGGTTAACCCGCAACGGTTGTATTCTTATCAAGAGACACTTGACCTGGCTGAATACCTTTATGCAATTCAACGGTCGATCCTATGGAGTAAAGCTGTTGAACTCTGTCTCTACCAGGGATTTATCAAGGGCAGACCTGATTTACTTAGTGGATGCCTTAGCCTATTCCTTCAGATATACCCAACGGACTCGATTCGAGTTACCAGGCGAGTGCAAACTTTGGTACTCCCAGATGAAGTCGTGTATTGAGAATGCTCAGGAACAGGACTTAGAGTGGATAGGCTCACTCAAGCTGTAGCAAAAAGGTTAAAATTTGTTACAAAACCCTTGACAAGCTTTTCTTCCAGCGTTACGCTACCTATGCCTTTATGGCATGAGACTACAACGCCCATAATCACGGCTCAGGACGTGATTATGGGGTTTTTTAATTAATGTAATTTCGGCAATGGCCCCAGTATTTACCTATGAAGAGTTAAATGCCGACACTAGCACTAACACTGCTAATGGGTTAAGGAATATTGCCAATCAAGCCGCCAATTTTGCGTGCAATCTGTGGGCTAACTATGCGGATGCTGCATCTGGTTTGCCAGATCCTACTGGTTTGGGTTCTGCTCTGAACGGGTTGTATTCAAATCTGTGCTCACCCAGAAACAAACAGCCTTCAAATCCACCTGCACCCGCGATTATTGGAGGTCAGTGTCCTAATTTGCCCTATAACGTCGTTGTGACGTACACCTATAAGACAGAAACTTATAG
>NZ_JBMFOX010000065.1:0-3414 GCF_049969415.1 Hadarchaeum sp. (SeqCode) | reverse complement strand
GTGGCTGAAGGGACACGACTGGAAATCGTGTAGGCGGGCTTAAACCTGCCTCGCGGGTTCGAATCCCGCCCTCTCCGCCAAACCCCTAGCCTCAGGGCTGGGGTTTTTTCGTGCTATGATGACTTCGTGCAGATCCTCACGGTGCGTTACACCCTCAAGCCCACTCCCCTCACGCATCTTCCCCTCCTGGCAAGCTGACGGCTTCAGCCGTCGGTGGCTGACGGTCGCTCGGACGGGCAATCCTCTTTACCCGCCCCTAGCCGTCGGGATATAACTTGGGGCTATGGAAACCCCGGACTACCAGGACAACGAGACCCCTAAAGAGGGAGGCGCTACGCCCCTGCTTCCTGAGAACAAGCTTGTGTGCTACGTCACCGGTCAGTTGCGGGAGGACACGCCCGAGGAACAGGTTCGCCAGGAGTGGGCGAGGAAGCTCGTGGAGGAATACGGTTACCCCAAGGAAGACCTGGGCATTGAGGTAACCATTCCTATGGGCACCCGCCGCCCTCGAGCCGACCTCGTGATTTATGAGCACGGCAAGCCCCACGAGATAGAGAACATCCGCGTCATCATAGAAGCCAAACGCGAGGACGTGAAGGCTTCGGACAAGAAAAAGGGCGTGGAGCAGCTCAAAAGCTACCTTGCGGCTTGCCCCAACGCCCGGTGGGGCCTCTGGGTAGGTGCCGAGCGGCAAGCTTTTCAGGTAGTCGCCCGCAACGGCGATCGCCGCGTGGAACCCACCACGGACATCCCTCGGTTCGGGGAAAAAAGTCCTCGCCGGCTCACCTTCAAGGACCTCAAGCCCGCGGAGGGGCTAAAGCGGGAGCTAAGGCGCATCCACAACTACATCTACGCCAACCAAGGGTTGCCCAAGGAACAGGCTTTCCATGAGCTTTTAAAGCTGGTTTTCTGCAAGGTCTATGAAGAGCGCGTCAAGGGGGCCAACGACCCCCTGGACTTTGACATCGCCCCAGAAGAGCGGTTTTCGGAAGCGGGGAAAAAGGCTTTGCGGAAGCGGCTGGAAAAGCTGTTTAATGACGTCAAATCTCAGTACCCCTACATTTTTGAGCCGGACGATCGGATCCGGCTCAATGATGACGTCTTGGCCTATGCGGTGAGCGAGCTTAGGCAATACTCCTTCCTGCGCACCCGGACCGACATCAAGGGAGCGGCCTACCAGGAAGTGGTGCGAGACAACCTTAGGGGGGACCGGGGCGAGTTCTTCACCCCCGACAACGTGTGCCGGATGGCGGTGCGCATGGGGGTAGAAACCCTGTTGGTCTCCAGCAAGGGAAAGAAAAGGTGGACCAATATCAGGGTCCTGGACCCCGCAGTGGGGGCCGGGGGGTTCCTCCGGGCTTTCATGAACGAGCTTCGTGCTTACCTGGTAGAGCGAGAACAAGGAAAACACGCCTCCGAAGAGGCTCTAGAACAGGCCGTTGCCAACGAACTTCGGGAGATTTGCAACCGCAACGTCTTTGGCTTGGACATCAACCCCCTCCTGGTGCGCGCCGCCCAGATGAACCTGGTGATGCATGGGGACGGAAGCAGCAACGTCTACCACGTGGAGGGGGGAAGCCTTATTCCGTTTTCCCAAATGCCCAAGATGGTGCAGGAAAAGCTTCCCCCTGGGAGCGTGGATTTGATCGTGACCAATCCGCCCTTTGGCAACGGTCCCGGCCTTAAGGTGGACAATCCCGATATTCTCAAGGAGTACGAGTTGACAAGATACGGATTGGACGGAGGACGCTCGCGGAGCAGCCTCCCTCCGGAACAGCTCTTCATTGAACGGGCCTACCAGTGGCTTGCCCCAGGTGGGGTTCTGGCCATTGTGCTGCCCGACAGCATTCTGTCTAACCCGGGGCTAGAGTTTATCCGGGAGTGGATACTCGAGAAGTTCGTGGTAGTGGCCAGCGTGGACTTGCCCATTGAGACCTTTGTGGCCTTTGGGGGGACGGGAACCCAGACCAGCGTCTTGGTGCTTCGCAAGAAGACCGAGGCCGAGATTGAGCGGGAAGAGATCACGGGCATGCCCCTAGACTACGAGGTCTTCATGGCTGTGCCCCGGACGATGGGCTACGACCGGCGGGGCAACGACCTGTGGAAGCGGGATGAAGAAGGCCACCTCCTGGTAGGCCAACGGGACGATGAGGTAAGCGAGGTGGCCGAGGTCTTCGTGCAGTGGCTCAGGGGAGAACTTAAGGCGAGAGCGGAGGAAGCGTGAGCCTCAACTTTCTGCGCGTAGGGAGCGTTTATCTAAGGGAGGGCCAAAAGCGCTTGGACGCTGGTTACTATAACCTCGCTCTGCGGGTTCGGTGGGAAGTCGAGCAGAGCAAGTGGACTTTAAAGACTTTGGCGAGTGTAGCGTCATTTACCTATATCGGTCGCTTTAAGCGGGACTACGTTAAAAAAAGCCCTGATGCCGTTCCCTTCGCTGGCTCCCGGGAGATTTTCTTCTGGCCTTTAAAGCTAGATAAGTTCCTTCGTCCCAGTAGTGTTTGGAGTGAGCTTTTCCCTCACCCAGGGGACATATTGACCTCTTGTTCTGGCTCTGTAGGCTATAGTATTTTGGCAGACGTCACCTTTAAGAACGTAGCTGTTTCACAGCACGTTCTTAGGATAAGAACAAGAAATGAAGAAGAGGTCTTCCAAGGTTATCTCTACGCCTTCTTAAGGAGTCGTTACGGCTTTGATTTCATGCAGGGAGCTCAGTATGGAGCTGTGGTAAAGGAAATAGACCCCGCTGTCCTAGGCGAAATGCCTGTTCCGATCCTACCCATAAGGGTTCAAGAGCACATTCACACCAAAATGCTCCGCGCCCTCAGCTTGCGGGAGCGGGGAAGCTGTCTTCTGAAAAAAGCAGAGCAGCTATTATACGAGCTTCTTGGGCTCCCCGACCCGGAGGCCCTCGAGCCCGAATACCTTCCCAACCCGCCCGGGACCAAGGTGCCCGCCTTTGCGGTGAAGCGCAGCGAGCTGGAAGGGAGGCTAGACGGCTCCTACCACGTGCCCGAGGCGGAAAGCCTTCTTCGTGCCCTAAAGGCGGGGAGATACCCCCTCGTCCCTCTGGAGAAATTGACCGCCTATATCCGCATCCCTCCTCGGTTCAAGCGCCACTACGTAGGCCCGGATAAAGGCGTGCCCTTCGTGCGCCCCTCCGACTTGGCCACGGTGCGGGTGCTGGAGCGGCGGTACATCGCTAAGTGGACGCCAGAACTCCCTCAGCTCAAGCTCAACCGAGGTGAAATCCTTGTCAGCACAGATGGCAGTATCGGAGACATGGGCTACGTAACGGATGCCTGGGAGGGTTGGGCAGCAAGCAACAACATCGGGCGGATCGCTGTAAAGCTTGACATAGTACATCCCGGCTACCTCTATGCTTTCTTGGCTTCCCCCTACGGACAGGTGCAGCTT
>NZ_JBMFOX010000064.1:0-3420 GCF_049969415.1 Hadarchaeum sp. (SeqCode) | reverse complement strand
CCTTGCTGCGGAACACGGTTCTTGATGTTGATTCTGACCTGCAAGGGCTTTCACCGGGTGGGAGGCCTTGCTGCGGAACACGGTTGCCATCGTCACCTGCCCGAGCAGCCTTTACGGTCAGGCCAACCAGGGCCGGCCCGGTGACCCCAGAATCGTAGTGATGGCCAACCCGCAGGCAGCCTACGGAACCTCGTTTGCTGCCCCCGCCGCCAACGCCGTCATCCAGCACCTCACCAGAGGGGAGATTGTCAAGATGATGAACGAGACCGGGGCATCTTTTGCCCAGATTGTCCAGGCGGCCGGGATGGCGCGGGCCGCTAACGTCAACGGCAGGGTGGTGGCGAGCGAGGTCCAGGCGATGGTCAGCGCCGTGATGAGCGCAACCCCAAATCTTAAGGGGAACTGGACGGGTAGCTACCGTGCCAACCACACCGAGACCACTGACGGATGGACCCGCCGGTCTAGTGGCGTGATGACCTGGGAAATTTCCGTGAGCGACGGCGCCTTTCAGGGCAGCCTGTACCTTGATGGGATTCAGGTTCTCGACGTGGACACTGGCGCGGTAATGTGGTACGCCTCCTGCACAGGAACTGTATCAGGAACTTTTTCCGCGGGCAGCCTTCAGGGGAGCATAGACTTCACCGTCCCCAACACCCTTTCACCGCCGAGAAGCTGGCCCTTCACGGCCACGTTGAGCGGTGACCGCCTCGAAGGCGGGGCGAGCACCGGAAGGGTTTCTTGGTCCTTCACCCTGACGCGGCAGTAGGGTTATCGCGAGACACCCGAACACTGTAGCACAATGATTAATTTATTTGCCGGAGCTGTTAGTTGGGTTGAAATGCCTGAACTTCCCGAGGTCGAGACGATAAAGAGAGAGCTGACGGCAAGGCTTTTGGGGAGGAGATTTTCCAGTGTTGAGGTTCGCGACGAGAAGATCCTCCAAGGGATCTCCCCGGCCGATTTCCGCCGGCGACTGATCGGCCAGAGGATCGATGAGATCGGCCGCCGTGGGAAGTATCTCCTCTTCCAGCTCTCCGGCAGCGAGACGCTCGTCATTCATCTTCGCATGACGGGAGCGCTGCTGCTGAACCCGGAGGAGCAGGAGAGGTTCACTAGGATTGTCTTCAGTTTTGACGATCGCACCCGCCTCGTCTTCACCGATGTCCGGCGCTTCGGCGTCGTTTATCTGGTCAGGGACAGGCTCGATGTGGTCGGGGAGCTCGGCGTGGAGCCGCTAGCCGCCGAGTTCACCCCGTCCGTGCTGGCGGGGCTGCTGAAGGGACGCCGGGCCCCGATAAAGGCGGTGCTTCTCGACCAGACCGTCATCGCGGGCATCGGCAACATGTATGCCGACGAGGCGCTCTTCTTGGCGGGAATCCATCCCATGACCCCCGCCGGCAA
The DNA here is from genome assembly GCF_049969415.1 of Hadarchaeum sp. (SeqCode). Classification (NCBI taxonomy): domain Archaea; kingdom Methanobacteriati; phylum Hadarchaeota (SeqCode); class Hadarchaeia (SeqCode); order Hadarchaeales (SeqCode); family Hadarchaeaceae (SeqCode); genus Hadarchaeum (SeqCode); species Hadarchaeum sp. (SeqCode). Next base: position 2,019 of record NZ_JBMFOX010000064.1, on the reverse strand, counting down.
GCTCAACCCAGCTCAGGTCAGGGCGCTCCACGGCGCGATCAGGAGAGTCCTAGCCCGGGCGATCGACAGCGGCGGGGCCAGCGTCAGCACCTATCGCAGGCCCAGCGGTGAAATCGGGATGGCTCACTTTGACTTCAAGGTCGCCCATTGTGGAGGAAAAAAGTGTCCCCGATGCCGGGCCGAGATCCGGAGGGTTAAGGTGAGAAACCGCAGCAGCTACTATTGCCCTAAGTGTCAGCCTCTGGGACGCAGGACTACCTGAGGAACCCAAGCTCAGGCTCCGTCAGCTCCAGCGCGGTGACAATCGCCTCCGCAGTTTTCCGGTCGTTTTTGAAAATGATTCTCAAGTAGGGCAGGATGTCCCGTCTCGCGGTCCTCGAAGAGGTGTGGCAGTGAGCCGCGATCTTTCTCGTCAGCGAATCCCTCACGGCCCGGTCGGCACGTGTTCGGGAGTAGCGCCAGATGTGGCTGGGCAGCTTTGCCTTCACCGGCTTCAGCTCCTCGCCCCGGCTCAGGCTGACGCCGGCGCTCATGAGATCGCCGGCGTAGCTCCACATGCCATAGGCCTGGCCCCTCTTCGCCCGCCCGAGGAAGATGTCGGCCCGGGAGATCGCCTCGTAGACTTTGGCCCGTGACTCCACCCCATCCACAACCAGCGGGATGTTTTCACTTATCCAAGCCAGCGCGTCCTCTGGGGGCAGGTCGAGCGACCAAAGCAGTTTTCTCGCCTCATCGGCGCTGGTGGCCTCGAGCAGCTTGGCGAGGAAGCTCTCGATGTCGATTTCTTGGTCCCGGCGGTAGAGGACCACATCCTTGATCGTCAACCGTTTTTTTCCGGTGGTGAGCGTCTGCAGGTCAGTTATTGCCGAGCGGAGGTCCCCCCGGGCCGTCTCCGCAATCACCTTGAGGGCGAGCTCTTCGAAGTCGATTTTTTCCAGATGAAGGATCCTCGCGAGTTCCTTGAGGATGACCTCTTCGCCGATTCTCCCGAATTCGACCATCAGGCAGGCAGCCTTGATTTCCCAGGGGATGGCGTCCTTGTCGTTGGCGATGAGGACGAGCGGGTTGTGCGTCTCGGCGATGATCTCCTTTATCGCGCTGTAGCCCCCGCGGTCGGCGGTACCGTAGATGCTGTCCGCCTCGTCGAGCACGATCAGCCTCTTCGCCGCCGTGCCGCCGAACAGCGTCCCAGTTGAGGCCGCGGTCCCCGCGACGCGTTTCACCTCCGCCAGGTTGCGCTGATCGCTGGCGTTCATCTCGATTAGGTCCCAGCCGAAGTCGCTGGCCAGCGCCGCCGCAGCCGCGCTCTTGCCCGTCCCCGCCGGGCCGTAGAAAAGGGCGGCGGCTTTGGCTGGCCGTCCCCGTTCCCAGGACTGGGCCCAGCGCGTAATCAGCGAGATCGCCTTGGGCTGACCCACGATTTCCCTGAGGCTTTTCGGCCGGTACTTTTCGACCCAGGGAAGCTCCGACATAACACCGAAGAAAATTCGGCTGATTTCGATTTAAGCTTGACCGATTTCTGGAACCGGCAAATCACGCGAGAGTTCAAGGTGTTGAAGCGGCCACGAATAAATGCTGCTTTTGAGGTCAATTTTGCTGTTAACTCCCCAGTTGACAGCATCTTGAGAGGTGGGCGAAGTAATCCACTCGTCATTTTCACCCTGACTCTCCGAGGCACGAGAAAAGTGCAGGAGATTTCAGAACCCGAACACCTCAAAATTTTACCCGTTAATCAAACGTTTAACCCGAAAACCCACTTAAATCCGAAAAGTGTAGAGAGATTGAGTGACCTGTTTGAGGCTGGCGTTAATTTCCGATCCGCATCTGGGCACTAAGTGGGGAACACCCCGGGAGCAGGACTCCTTCGACCAGTTCCGCGAGGCGGTTGAGGAGGCCATCGATCGCGGCGCCCAGCTAATCCTCATCCTCGGCGACATCTTCGACACTAGGATTCCACGCCAAGAGGTCTGGGCTCAGGCGCTGAGGATCCTCTCGCTCCCCCTGGCCCGGGGCAGGAAC
>NZ_JBMFOX010000063.1:0-3481 GCF_049969415.1 Hadarchaeum sp. (SeqCode) | reverse complement strand
CCTGCGGTTCTCTCCGGCGAAGCTCTTAGCCTTGGATTTTGACGAGAGCGGCCTCTTCCGGCTGGAGATGGAGCTCGAAAGGATGTTCCCCCGAGCGAACGTGCAAACCATTCTTGCGGATATCCGCGATAGGGCCCGAGTGGCTTCCATACTTCAGGTAGAGCGCCCAGAGTTGGTCTTCCATGCTGCGGCGTATAAGCACGTGCCCATCTTGGAGTTCAACCCCCAAGAGGCCGTAAAGACCAACATCTTCGGGACCAAGATCGTGGCGGAGGAAGCGTGCCGAGCAGGGGCGGAAGCCTTCGTTCTCATTTCCACTGACAAGGCCGTCAACCCCATCTCGGTGATGGGGATGACCAAGCGTGTGGCGGAGATGGTCACCCTGGCCGTGGGCAAAGGGACCCCTACCCGTTGCATGGCCGTGCGCTTCGGGAACGTCTTGGGTAGCCGGGGGAGTGTGATCCCCGTCTTTCTTGAGCAGATCCGCCGCGGCGGGCCGGTCACCGTAACCCACCCAGAGATGGAGCGTTATTTCATGACCATTTCAGAAGCTGTCCTGCTCGTGCTCCAGGCGGCGGCGATGGGACAGGGCGGGGAGGTCTTCGTCCTGGATATGGGCGAGCCGGTGAAGATCCTAGAGATCGCCAAGGAACTGATCCGTTTCCACGGCCTCGAGCCGGACAAGGACATACCTATCGTCTTCACCGGGATCCGGCCCGGGGAAAAGCTGCGCGAGGAGCTCCTCACCGCCGAGGAAGGGACCGAGGCCACCAAGCACAAACAGATCTATGTGGCCAAGATGAGCAAGAGGTTTTCATCTGAAGAGTTGCTGCATAAGCTGGATGGGCTGGCGAAAGCAATTGAAGAAAAGGCTGAGGGCAATGCAATCAAAGGCATGCTGAGGGAGATCATTTACGGCTCGGAAGGGTTGAGCCCGGGACAAGGAGGGACAGGGTGAACTGGATTGGCTATGGACTCGCGGCTTTTCTTCCGTGTGCCGTGGTTTTTGGGTCTGGACGAGTGCTTCCCTCCTGGGCGAGGAGGCCGGGGAGATTGGAAGAACCTGATGCGCGGGGAACAGCGTTTGTGGTGGGAACGCTGCTGGGCCTGCTGGTGGGCGTGGGGATTGCAAGTTACTCCGATACAGCCATCGCCAGGCTACCTTTGCTGGTCACCGCGGTGTCCTTGCTTATGGTGCTAATGCTTGGGCTTCCAAGCAAATATTACCTCTCCTTGAACGCTACGGCCACGGCAGGGCTTCTACTCTTGGTCGGCCTCGTTCCGGCCGTGGTGAAGGTCGGCGAAAATGCTTCCGCCCCCGCGGCAGTGCTCGCTGGAACCATGGTTTTGGTACCGATCGGGATTTCATTAGGAGCTTACCTCGTAAACCAGCTTGAGGGAAATGGGGGTGTTTGGATGGCCGCTGTAGCAATGGCAACCCTGAGCGGTGTCGCCTACTTGGAGGGGAAACTCCCGACCTTGTTGATACTCCTGGCCGGGCTTGGGGCAATAGTTCCACTTTTAGCCTATGCGAGCCGCTGGCAGGCTAAAGTACTGCTCGGAGATGTAGGGACGTTCGCTATTGGAGCACTCATCGCTGTGGCAGCTATCAGCGGTGGGCTTGAGCTTCCGGCAGTGATCACCTTCGTTCCATGCTTCCTCAACCTGGGGTTGAAAGCAAGCGGCCGTTCACTGGGACAACTAGTCATGAGGGCATCCGGTGGCAGTCAACGTTGCTCGGCCTTGATCTTTATTTGAACCGAGGTAGTATTTGGATTAATCGCTGTTTTAGTATGCATTTGGGCCTAACGGCCTCGGTCATAGGCATCGTCTACCACTCTCAAGCGGGTGCCTGACCTCATGGAAGATGGCTTCGCCTATTTCCTTGTGCTGCGTGAAGGACCCTTGAGCCTTGGCCCAAGCGCCTCAGAAACTCATCGCTAATCCCAAACCTCGAAAGATGATGGGCCAAGCCAGCCTCAGAAAGTCCCTGCGGGACCCCGTTTTCGATCGCATGCTCCAGAGGGACGAAAAGGGGTACTGGGAGAGCGTCAGCATGATCGAGGTTGGCCAGTGCTTATCCCAGCCCTCGCCCCATACTGCATAATGGGCTGCCCCTCGGTGGAGGTGGGCAGGACTTGTAAAGTTGTAAACCCTTGTTCTCTTCGTCACCGCTTTGCAATGAGGGTTGACTTGAAAATCAAAGAAGAGCTTGGACTAGCCGTGGATATCCTTAAGGGATAGGGCGTCAAGAGGACAGCCGGGCAGCTTTGGTTCACGATGTCAAAGGCCTGAATCACCGTCCTTCCCCGCATGTTTCATAAAAACCGAAAAAGTTGGACAAGCCTTTGTTTCTGGCTTCGGGATGGTATCTCCAAACCCGGTCGGGTCGGCTTAAAGAGGCCCGTATATAGATCATTTTTAAGCATATGCTTTGGAAGACCGAGAGGGTAAAGGCTTGGCAGTGGGTACGGCCACAACTTTGGAGAGCGGACCGGATCCTTGGGGAGATCGCGCGTTTTCTTCCCAGCCTTTCTGCCACTTTGCGCGAGGTTCGGCCCTTTTGGGGAACCTCGGAATGGGAGAAAGTTCTAAGCGAAGCCTGGGCTAAAGCTGAGGCCATTTCCATCGATTACGGGGTCATGGAACGGGCGGAAAAAGTAGACGTGGGCGACTGGCAGGCGGTGTGGGAAGTCCTCCCCAAGGATGACGCGGCGGTGGCCGCGCTGGGAGAGCACTTCGGGGAAGACACCTTTAACTCCTTGGTGTGGGCCATGGATGGAAAGCCAGTGGTGACCCTTGGGGTAAAGGGGGTGGTCATCGTGGACACACCGGAAGCACTGCTGGTGGCTGCTTTGGACCGGGCGGAGGAGGTGCGCGACCTCCTCCGCCGACTGCCCTTTAAACCGGCAAGCCATTGGTAGCAGGACCAGGATGATGTTGAATTTTCAGAAGCCTACGGAGCGGAGTCGGGATTGGATGCACCAAGCCCAAGGGGACCTCGAGCACGCGGAAAGCGATCTGGAACGGGGTTTCTACGAGTGGGCATGTTTTTCCGCCCAACAGGCTGCGGAGAAGGCGGTGAAGGCCGTTTTCCAAAAAATGGGAGCGGAAGCCTGGGGCCATTCCGTGGCCGATCTTTTTATGGAGCTAGCCAAACACCGCCCTGTGCCGGATGGATTGGTTCAGGGGGCGTTGGAGCTTGATGGCCTACATCCCCGCGCTATCCCCATGCCCATCCCAGTGGATCCCCACGGGAACGTTAATCGAGCCGCGCTGAAGTCCTCGAGCGACTTCGCGCCCGAATGGACGAGCTTTCCCGCTCCCTTCCCCTGAGGAAGGCAGTGCTCTTTGGCTCCTACGCCAAGGGCAATTACACCGCAGGAAGCGATGTGGATCTCCTTTTAGTCTACAAAGGTGAACCACGGCCCGACGCCTATGCCCTGGTCAAGAGGATTTTGGAGATCCCCCGGCTTGAGCC